>JBGSSQ010000399.1:0-7098 GCA_041736975.1 Gammaproteobacteria bacterium | reverse complement strand
TATCCGGTGATTTCCTTAAAAATGACCTGATAGATATTCAGTCACCAGATGGCAAAAAAATCGGTGTAGGTCTTTCGAAATATGACAGCCATACCCTGAAACAATATTGTGGCCAAAAAAATAAACCGGTTTTTATCCATCACGATCATCTCTATATTTATTAGCAAACACGGAGTGTAAAATGACCGATGAAATTCAATCTCACTTACAGAGAGTGAAGAATTCCAGCTATAATATCGCCTTACTAAAAGAAGCCGATCGCAATGACCTTTTAAAAACACTCGCGAATACCTTACGCTCATCGCAGGAAATTATCATCACTGAAAACGCCAAAGATTTAGCCGCAATGTCCAGCGATAACCCTATGTATGATAGATTACTGCTATCAAATGAACGCATCGAATCGATGGCAAAAGATATAGAATCCGTCATCAGCCTGAAAGCAAATCTAGACTGTCAATATGACCAAAACCTATTAGCCAACGGCCTAAAAATAGCCAAGCGCACTGTGCCTTTAGGCGTAGTAGCCGTCATCTATGAGTCACGTCCCAACGTCACTATAGACGTTTTCACACTGTGTTTTAAAACAGGTAATGCCTGTATACTCAAAGGTGGAAAAGAAGCAAACCATAGCAACAAAATCTTAACGAAACTGATTCAGCAAACACTTGAAGCGCACTCTGTTGACCTCGATTGCGTTTATTTACTACCTGCCAACCGAGAAGCCATGCACACGGTCTTAAATGCCACCGGCCTAGTAGATGTTTGTATTCCACGAGGAAGCCAATCATTAATTAATTTTGTACGTGAATACGCCAAAATACCCGTCATTGAAACAGGTGCAGGCATCGTGCACACCTATTTTGACGCCAACGGGGATATAAAAAAAGGCCGCGCCATCATTAACAATGCCAAAACACGACGAATCAGTGTGTGCAACGCATTGGACTGCCTCATTATTCACCAATCACGCCTACCTGATTTAGCGGAATTGACAGACCCTCTAAAGACAGACCATGTAGAAATTTTCGCCGATACTCAAAGCTATAACCGATTAAAATCACATTACCCAGACAAGTTATTACATCACGCAAAACAAGAAAATTTCGGACATGAATTTCTTGACTTCAAACTCGCTATAAAAACAGTTGCCTCAATAGAAGAAGCGCTAATACACATCAAACAATATTCTTCATGTCACAGCGAAGCCATAATAACCGAAGACGAATCAGCAAAAGACCTTTTCCTAACCCGAGTCGACGCCGCGGCCGTCTACGTCAATGCTTCAACAGCCTTCACAGATGGTGCGCAATTCGGTCTAGGCGCAGAAATAGGTATCAGCACACAAAAACTTCACGCTCGAGGCCCAATGGCCTTAGAAGCCCTAACCACATACAAATGGATCATCCAAGGCAACGGGCAAATCAGACCCTAACTCGCTCCCCGTCATTGGGAGCGAAGCGTGACAATGACGGGGGAAGAGGTTATTTCAACAATTTTTCTATCGCAGCCAAAGAAACACTAGTCTCACCATTTTCCTGCCGCTGAGTACGCACCCCCCAAGCATGACCAAAAATAATTTCATAAGTAACTGGAATAGCATGCGCTTTTCTCATCGCTTCAAATGCCGATAACATTTTTCCCCATCGTTCTTTTCCGGTTAAACTGCGACGACGATCGACATGCGCATTAGCAGCCCCCACCTGTCGCAAGTCATCAAATAATTGTTTTACTGTTTTATAGTTCACCGTTATCGTTTGCATATCAACCACAGGATCAGAAAAACTCTGTTGTAATAGTGAATCACCCACATCATGCATATCGAAAAAATCATGCACGTGCGGTGAGTCATCCATCTCTGCAAAAGCAGCACGGCATTCTTTGAGGGTATCAAGCCCCATGGTGGTTAATAGTAACACGCCTTTTGGATGTAAAACTCGCGCCAGCTCTTTGAGAAATTGATCCGGATCACTCACCCAATGCAACACTAAATTAGCGACTACCAGATCTTGAGAATGGTCAGCCAAGGGCAGTTTTTGAGGATCTGCGCAGACGCGATAAGGGCTACTTTGCTGCTGCAATTGCGCTTCACTAATATCGAGCGATAATACCGTCGCGCTAGGATATAGCTGCTCCAATAAACGTGTCCCATGTCCTGTTCCAGCGCCCACATCTAAGATAGTTGCTGGTTTAATCAGCATATACTCTAAGCGCTCAATGAGCCTAGTTATAATTTCCCGCTGCACAATGGCCGCTTGATCATAGGATTTTGCCGCACGCTCGCGGCGAAGAATAATGTGTTTTTGCTCTAGCATTGTCATAATAACACCCAACACGGTATTTTTTGTGTGAAAAAAAACCGTTATAACGTCACCTATGTTTCACACACTACTAAAATTATTGATCAACCAAGTGCTCCCGCACCACTGCTTGCTGTGCAATAAAATCAGCCCACTAGACAAGGATATTTGCCAACCTTGTTGGCTCACTCTACCCTGGCTGCTGTCAAGCTGCCATCAATGTGGCAGATCGCTGGATATAGAGCATATTAGCCCGCTATTTTGCGGGGAATGCCTCAAACATCCACCACATTATGATACCACAATAGCACCATTACGCTATCAAGACGAGGTCATACCACTCATCACCAAATTAAAATTTTATCAAAAACTGCCAGTGGCACGCTTATTGGGAGAATTGATTACAGAACGCATCATCGCCAAAATTCCCATTGATGAACGACCTACTCTGCTCATTCCAGTACCCCTGCACCCAAAGCGTTTACGTCGTCGCGGCTATAATCAAGCCATTTTATTAGCGAATCACATTAGCAAACTGACTCACATCCCGGTGAACCAAACTCTCTGTCAACGCGTGCGACATACCCCGCCACAGAGTAAAACCAAAGCACACGGACGCCAGGCTAATATAACGGGCGCTTTTAGAGTCAATGCCACCTGCCATGACACACATATCGCACTCATCGATGATGTCATGACCACAGGAGCCACCGTTGATGGCCTCAGCCAACTCCTTAAGCAACATGGCGTAGCAAGAGTCAGCATTTGGTGTGCGGCGCGAGTATAACATAATTTCTCAACAAAATAAGTAGGAAAAGCTTGTGATATTTTGTAAGCTATATATACTAGAGGGCCTATGGGTAATCACGCAGGGGAACCAATGAATAAAAAAGAACTAACAGACACGTATTCGCAAGCAAATGAGGGGGCTGAATCATCATCTGACGATGATTGCCAGCAGAAGTCTTACAACCAACTGCCCTTTCTTATGGAGGATGATGATGAGGCGCCTAGCAAACCAGCACGCCGGGGCAAAGTGCCATCTCCGCATGTTACTCAACAAACTGACCAAGCCAATAGAAGGCACTCACATAGCGCTAATAGGATATCAGCTAGTTCCCACACTACTCGCGCTATCTACTTCGCAGTTGAAAAGAATGACGACACTCTAGCTTCCAGCTGCCCCACTGCTTTTTTCAACTCGACGCCCGCAAGTGCTGAGCGCGAGCAAGGCCAAGCAGCTCTTAACATGCTACTCTCTCAGTACCATCAGAAAAGCACTAAAACTCTGAACGAAGTAAAAGACCCACACACACATCAACCAAACATTAATTAGGAGCAACCACTATGCAAAAAGATACTCTGACAACACGTATTACTGATTCAAATAACAACGCCTACACTTCCGTTTTTCATAAACCCACCAATGCTTCTGAAAACGATACAAGCCATGTAGAAGAAAATTTAAAGCAATGTTTTGCTGACTTAATAACAAAGTACACAGCCTACGTTAATGCATATAATAGCAAGTGGTCCAATTTGCAATTTCTTGAAAGCGAATGTGGTCAGGAACTCGCCAGAACTGTTGCCTACATAAACAGCCCGGCAGTCAATAAAACGCCATTGTTTTTTCAGACCTTGACAAGCATAGAGGCGATCACCCTAGTATTGATGACGCACAAATCAATTGCTGCGCTCTCTTCCACCCAGCGCAATAGGATCACTCAAGAACTTAACCTACACCCTAACTTTTTAAAATGTATAAATGATTCTGGCTCTGCCTATTATTTACGCAATGACATCCAGGCAGCACTCACCTTTATCATGCATTATGACCACACCCATCAGGAAAACAGTAGTAGCAAAGCTGAGCATAACAGCAACATCTGCGCAGTTAATCACGAGACCACTAACCAGCACTCCTATTCATCGGCTGAGCTTGTTAACACCAGCTTTTTAAAACCGGAATTTTCTCGTCACCATAGCTTTTTGATAGGTAAACCCACCGCCCAAGCACCTGACATTGAAGATAACTTAAACTCAAAAACGCTCTCTAATAATTAAGAATCAGCGATTTATCGCTAAACATTGCGCGCCCACCTAGGGTGGGCGGGGGCTCTGGGGATTATTAAGGGACAACTCTATACACTCAAGTCAGGTCTCCAGCAATTAGCTCGATGAAGGACATACTTTGCTCAGTGCAGGTAGAATATGGGCGCTGCAGCTAGGCACCAGCGGTTAACGATAGACAAGATTTTCTCGCTTCAGCGTTCAAAAAATGCTAGCATAGTTATTCATATAAGGAGTAGATGTTATGATGACAACAGAATTACTCTCTCGGATTCAGTTTGGCACCACTATAGCCTTCCACATTCTTTTTCCCGCTTTTAGCATTGGCTTAATCACTTTTATTGGCATCATGGAAGGCATTTGGCTTAAAACTAAAAATCCACTCTATCGCTCTATCTGCAAGTTTTGGACTAAAATATTTGCGCTCACCTTCGGCATGGGTGTTGTTTCAGGCATTGTCATGGAATTTGAACTAGGCACTAACTGGTCTGGCTATACTAATGCCGTGGGACCCGTACTAGGCCCTTTGTTTACTTACGAGGTCCTTACAGCCTTTTTTATAGAAGCGGGTTTCTTAGGCATTATGATATTCGGCTGGGAGCGTGTTAGCGCTAAATTACATTATTTCTCCACCTTGCTGGTGATATTAGGTGTAACCCTATCCGCTTTTTGGATTAACTCAGCTAACTCTTGGATGCAGACCCCGTCAGGTGCTCACCTAGAGGCAGGAAAATTTGTGGTTGATAGCTTCACCGCCGTCATTTTTAACCCTTCTGTATTGCTACGCTTCACTCACATGATGCTAGCCGCTTACCTCTGCACCGCGTTCACTATCGTAGCGATTAGCGCGCACTACCTCATCCGCAAACAACATGAAACCTTTGCAAAAACCTGTTTCGCTTTTGCTTTGATGAGCATTACTGTGCTCATCCCATTACAAATTTACCTCGGTGACGAATCCGGTTTACTGGTCTTAGAGCACCAACCCGTCAAAATTGCCGCTATAGAGGCCAATTGGGATACACAGAAAGGTGCCCCACTAATTCTGTTCGCTCTACCTAACCAACAACAAGAAACCAACCGTTGGCAAATTAGCATTCCTAAACTGGCGAGCTTGATCAACACCCATAGCTTTGATGGCGAATTGCCAGGTCTCAAGTCAGTACCTCCTAGTGATAGACCCAATGTGGCCGTGGTATTTTGGTCGTTCCGCATCATGGTGGGCTTGGGATTTTTAATGCTATTTGTCGCCATAATTCATTTAGTGTTACGTTTACGAGGCAGGTTGTTTGACAGTCAATGGTATCTTAAACTCTGCCGTCAACTAGCACCTATAGGCTTTATTGCCATGATCTCCGGATGGCTCACGACTGAAGTCGGTCGCCAACCTTGGATTGTGCATGGCCTTATGCGCACTGCAGATGCCGTATCACCCATCCCGGTGCTTCATGTCATTATCTCTCTAATCCTTATCCTGATTGTCTATGGCATTATTTTCGGGATCTTCTACTTCCTCTATTTGTTCAAAACTATACGCACTGGGCCAACGGGCTATTCTGATGATCAACTACAACCTTTTGCGTACATGGATACACACCAGTTAGGAGAAAAGTAATGGAACTACTGCCATTAGGTTGGGCTGTTATTATTGCACTTTCCATTGTGATCTACGTAATACTCGATGGCTTCACCCTGGGTACAGCTATGTTACTACCCTTACTCGATGCCGATGAACGCGATCTATCAATGAGTGTGATCTTACCTACTTGGGACGGCAATCAAACTTGGTTAGTCTTGGGTGGCGCTTGCCTGTACGGCGCATTTCCCTCTGCTTTTAGCATACTCTTACCTATGCTGTATCTACCTATTTTCGTTATGGTGATAGCGCTTTTATTTCGAGGTGTGGTGTTCGAATTTCGTCTAAAAGATCGTGAGCATGTTAAGTATTGGGACCCAATATTCACACTATCATCCATTCTAGTGACTTTCGTACAAGGCACCGTTTTAGCCAACTTTGTTTCCGGTTTTGACTATACGACAACGCCATACTTATCATCCACAGGAAATATTTTCACCCCGTTTTCAGTGTTTGTATCATTTAGCTTAATGTTTGGTTATTGTTTACTAGGCGCGACTCGTTTGATCTATAAAACAGAGGGCGCTTTACAGGAAAAAATGTTCCGAATATCGCGCTATTTCGGACTCATTATTATCGCCAGCATTGCCATTGTTAGCCTTTGGACACCCTTTATAAACCCAGCCATCTACACACGATGGTTTAGCAATACAAACTGGCTACTGCTAATGATCCTTCCTTATCTCAGTGGCCTTGCTTTTCTGGTCTTTTGGTATGCTATTCGCCATCGTGAAGAGCGCTTACCCTTCCTATGTAGTGTCAGTTTATTTGCCTGTGCTTATATAGGCTTTTTAATTTGTTTATACCCCTACATCGTGCCCTTTAAAATCACCATCTGGGAAGCCGCAGCACCAACTGCATCGCTTTATTTCATGATGTTTGGCACTGTTATCATGCTACCGATACTGATGATCTACACAGCATACTCGTACAGCGTTTTTAAAGGAAAAGTGAAAAATGTTTTCACCTATTAAGAAAAAAATAACAGCACTAATGGGTAAAAGCCAATGGCGCTGGTTTTTATTTCTGTACATCACTAGCCTAGTAACCGTGGTAACAATACACACCCTCTTACACGGCCTGATTAAATAT
>JBGSSQ010000392.1:0-3740 GCA_041736975.1 Gammaproteobacteria bacterium | reverse complement strand
AAAATTTCATGGAATTTACGTTGCGGAAGGATATCAGTTTGGATACAGAATTCACTAGAAGTAATTGTGTTATTTGTTAAATGAATTGTGTATCATTGTGGAGCAGCAAGGTTTTATTATCGGAACACTTAGCGCTATAGTTAATTATATTTTCACGTCTGAGAGGCTTTAATAATGAGATGCGACGAAGAAAGAACTGCTATGAAAACAATTGTAGGCGGAATACATCTAATAACTGATGCTGTTTGGGCATTATCGTTGATCCGAAGATTGGGCGAAGAGGAGGCATTTCTACTTCTAGAAGGCATTTCTGACGCCAAGCGCTTCGCTATAAAAATTGATTTAAAGTGCAAGCCAGAGTCTAACAACACCAAAGCCGAGATTGTTTTTCGTGAAATCAATATTGCTGAGTTAGTTCATTTGGGCTCAAATTGCCATTCTTTTACTTGGCATCTTTCTGATGAAAAAGGAAAAGCTTTACTTGAGCTAATAGAGGCAGAAAAACTTCGGGGCGAAGCTGGTCTTATCAATTATGTCATGCTAGGAAATACTAAAGTTGCCGGAAGTGTTGCTGGTAGCACTGAGGCATTAGGTTTGTATGCAAGTCTTAACGCTTCACAGGTTAGTGTTCAGGAAAGGCGAGAAAATATAGATAAACAGCTCAAATTAATGCCGGAGCAATCAGCTAAGAGATGGCGCTTGCTTGCGAGCCATATATCTGTGGAATCAGTAGATATGCTATTAAGACATGGGCATAACTGCTACTCTTGGTCGGTTCAGATAATCAAAGCGATCGGCTTAGAGTATAATGAGAGTTTTTTCAAAAAGCTAATAATCTGTAATCCGGTTCCAGCGATAGAGGGTAATACCATGGGTGAGGATGAAGATTCAACCCGATCATATTGTGCGATTTTATAAATTGTAGTGAATACCCTCAAAGATCAGTTTGCTACAGCAGATGTCATACTGATTAGCACACCAGAATATAACAAATGATATAGCCGGTCTCCAGTACTACAACATCGTACAAGATCCCTTATCTTGTTGATTGCCTGGAAGATAATTTCTAGGCATAACCACTATAAAATCATAGAATTTGACACTCTCAGGTTGAGCTGCACTTACCGAAATGCCAACCTTTTGCATATGCTCTAGGCACCATGAAATGCAGTTATAACTTTTTTGTCCAAAGAGGCCCAGCGAACGTCCGGAGATCAGATAATTTAGTTCTGCAGCTTCTTGCTCATCAATGTTATTGAAAAGATCATTTACTTTATCTCGAGTAATTGAAAATGGAGAGCAAATAAGATTGGGTGCTTCATCAGCCAAATCCCAAGGTGATTTACTGGTTCTCCGAATTAACCCGGCGCCTGCGATACCCCAAAGATAAGTACGCTTAAAACTGTTAATAACAAAATGGCGCTCCTCAATAACCGTACAGTTTTTTTGATCAATCCCCTGAATTAACATGTATATATGATTCGGATTCTCAGTCTTGTGCCTAACCAAAGATATAACCCACAGATCTTTATTGATTATAAAGCCGCCAGTATTTGCTGAAGGAGGTAATTCAATCACTCCAGTTGGGATATAAACTTGCCGGTTACGCCCCTCAAGCATAAGTTGACTTGTTGCAATGGCTCGTGTCTTACGACTTCGCATCGGCTCACCAGTGACAGAACCGCGCTGCTTAAATAAGCCTAAACCTATTTCGCTAAGCCCTGTTAAGCTAGATAATTTCAGATTATCCGTTGTGAATTCATGGAGAGAGGTCCAAACCAATCTGAATAATACGCCCTTATCACTTTCTTCTACTTGCCATAATTTAAAGGCACCACTTGTATCAGCAGTGGCAAGGACTCTCCCATCAGAAGACCAACGCAAATCAACAAATTGATATAAGGATTTTACTTTTAGGACAAGCTTCTTGTTGTCCAAACGATACAAATGGAAATTGGGTTCCTTCTCATAACTAGAAGTAGTAACCAACTGATTAGTAGCTAAACAATAGTCAGCAACAGTAATACGTTTAGAGTGCTGAGTTGATAATTCAGTAGATACTGAGCTATTAATAGTGATTAATGTAACATTATTGCTGATTACACTCATCATAGTAGGTAATTGTTGGTGGTGATAAAAACGAGAAAAGGAAATAATGCCACTAGCTTCATATGGCTTTTCTTGTTGGCCACTCTCAAGATCAAATGAATTCAAGATAGAGATTGGAGCCTCAGATTGTTCAGTTATTTCCGGTAAAACAGTATAAGTGATTTGATTTTCACTCTTAAGAAAACCTGAAAATACAATCATTCCTGATGTTTTGAGAGACGATAATTTATTACCCGTAATTGCATCCCAAAGATTAATAATGCCATCATAACTTCCAGACACTAATCTATTTCCCACAAGATTGTACGCCATACAAGACACCGCTTCGGTATGTCCCTTTAACTTATGGGTAATATTATTTGTGGTTAGATCCCACAATGTAATCACTCCCCTACTGGTGCCAATAGCTAATTGCTTTCCTGATGGGCTATGTTGTAAATTAAAAACACCCAGATTAAAAGACTCAAGAAGCAAAACCTCAGTTTTTAAAAGTGGGTAGCATTTGCCCGTGTTTTTATCAAATATCCAAACCTGACCACCTTTGTCACCAATTGCAACTTGACCAGCTGAGCCAAAACTAATAGGTGCTACAGCGCCATCAGCACAGTCAATACGTTCATTCTCTGAACGGTTGACGCTTCCATAGTGTCTAGTGTTTGTAATCCATAATCTTACAGAGCCTGCAACACAAGATGAAGCAAGAATATACTTACTATCGAGAGATAAACAAAATGATAAGGTGGCAACTTTTGATCCTTCCCCCTTAAAAGTGTGTAAGCACTCACCTGTAATGACATCCCAAACTTTAATTGTGCCGTCCTTACTACCAGATGCTAACTGTACGCCGTCTTGCCTATAACAAAGCGCCGTAATTGGCGCATCATGCCCCCTAAAGGTCCGAGTGATGGTGGAGCTCCTTAAGTCGAGCAGCTGAACAACGTGCTCTATTGTACCTACAGCGAGTTGATAAGCAACCGAAGGATTCATTTGCATACAGGAGTCGAAATCATTTTTCTTTTGAGGATTGCTAGAAGAGGCTCGGGTTGCTTGTGCTGCTTGTGCTGCTCTAGTGAAGTTTAGTACCACTGCCTCAAGCCCCCCCACATTATTAATCTCTGGGTTTTCTGAACTTAGCTCATCGAGCTTGAAAATTTTGCTAGTGCTCCCAGTTTCATCCAACATATGTATACTATTCGCTTCATCCATACCTATCAATTGCATTCCTTTAGCGTCATATAATAAATGATGAAAGCTTAACTCAGGTTTAGCAATAATTTTTGCCTGTGGATAATCTAGTGTTATGTCCCACAAATAAATGATACCCTCTCCTCCACATGAAGCAAGCGACTTTTTTGACGGGGAGAAGGCTAAACTATATATCGGTTTCGTATGACCAATAAATTCATTTACTTTTTTACCTGATTTAATATCCCATAGGCAAATAATATGGTCTACGCTTGCCGAAACAACGTACTCACTCCGCGGATCGATAGCAATAAGCTGCACTTCGTTTTTGGATTCAATTTTCCTCTTCACTTGATAAGAAGCTGTGTCATAAATAATGATTAGAAAATCATCAACAAAACGATTGATTCTGTTTTCCACAGTGGCCAGCCATTTTCCATCAGCAG
>JBGSSQ010000374.1:0-6225 GCA_041736975.1 Gammaproteobacteria bacterium | reverse complement strand
TAATCGTGACTCATCACTACTATCACGTTACCCCTGATATGTATATTTTAGGAACGCAGGAATTTGCAGAATATGCCCGCATGGGTTTTGGTGAATTATATGTACGCTCGAGTGAACTTACTTATGGGGTTCTTACTGCATACCTGTTGGTATTCCACAAAACCAGAGTCATCTCATTGGTCGATTCTCTTAAAACCACCACAATGAATATCCTAGTAATGAGCCTATTAACCTTCATGTTTTTGTTGTTGGCCAATCACCAAATATGGTTTATGGAACAGCCACAGCCTGTTTGGCAAACCAGTACTTACTGGGTAATTGTCCTGAAGAATAATCTCTTTGCAGTCTCTTTTAGTGTGATACTCTTATTAGCCCAGGTCACGCCTAAAGCCAATGCAATGAAGTTGTTGCGCGGAATACTCAATCTCTCACTCTTTAAACCGCTAGCAAAGCTGACACTAACAACCTACTTGATTCATCCTATTGTCATCGCGATGAGTAATTATATATTCTGGCACACTCATCCTAATCCTACAGCCCCACTCTACTTTCAAACAGGGGGCTGGGTTGTACTGGCGTGTTTTCTGGTTGCCCTCCCGCTATACCTGTTCATAGAACAGCCCCCCATGAATTATATAAAAAGAAGATTACAGCAACGTAAAGAACACCCCGCAGATACCTCACTTGGCTTAACAGCGAATAATTAAAGTGCTAATTACTATAATAAAAGCGCGCTTGGATTGATCATCTCAAAATATTGCTGATTGAGCTGACATAGTTGTTCAACAGAAAGAAACTGTGAATTAGTACCGGAATTGTATTCAAATTGATCGGGCACGGGGATCCCCGTTTCATTTAAGGCACTACTAGAAAAATCCATCTGATGAGCAATATCAATGGTCGGGCGTATAAGAAAATGGTCAGCAAATTCATAGGTCAAATGAGAATCATCACGTGGACACATGATTTCATGGAGTCGTTCACCGGGGCGTATACCAATTATTTTATGTGTAGCATCTGGCGCCATCGCCGTTGCTAAATCGGTAATACGAACGGAGGGAATTTTAGGCACATAAACACCACCACCGTGCATGCGAGCAAAGGTTTTGACAACAAAATCAACACCATGCTGCAGAGTAATCCAAAAGCGTGTCATGCGAATATCTGTTATAGGAAGAATATTAGCACCTTCATCGATAAGCTTCTTAAAATAAGGCACTACAGAACCGCGCGATCCTAATACATTGCCATAACGAACCACGGCAAAACGGGTACGCCTGGAACCTACCATATTATTCGCTGCGGTAAATAATTTATCGGAAGCAAGTTTGGTCGCGCCGTATAAATTAATGGGATTGGCAGCTTTATCAGTTGAAAGTGCGACCACCTTGTGGACATTATTATACAAAGCTGCATTAATCACATTTTCTGCACCGTGCACATTAGTTTTGATGCATTCAATTGGATTATATTCTGCAGCCGGCACTTGTTTCAATGCCGCAGCGTGCACCACAAAATCAACATCATGCATCACAAATTTTAAACGCTCAGCATCTCGCACATCACCAATTAAATACTCCAATTGAGGTGCATCAATTTGTTGGCGCATTTCATATTGCTTTAATTCATCACGAGAATAAACAATCACTTTACGTGGCTTGTATCGTTGCAACAATGTGCGCACAAAAAGCCTACCAAATGAGCCTGTGCCGCCTGTCACTAAAATACTAGAGCCATTAAACATACTGCAGTGCCTCTGCCAAAGCATTGGCTATGGTTTCTTGATCACGCAGTTCTAAGTAAGGATGGAACGGCAGACTCAGCACACGGTTGGCCGCACTTTCAGCCTGCTTTAAATGCTCAGCATTGGGGTTGTCTTCAATAAACAGAGGTTGTAAATGCAGGGGTTGTGGATAGTGAACCGCTGTTGGGATCCCTTGCTCACTCAAGATTTGCTGAATTTTTTCTCTATCATCGACCTGCACAGTATATTGTGCGTAAGCACTAAAATTTCCGGGGGCAATAAACGGTGTCTCGATATGGGGAGCCAGTAATTGGTTGTAACGAGCCGCCACCTCAGCTCGTCTTTCTAACTCATCTGGGAAAATAGCGAATTTGGCGAGTAATATCGCGGCTTGAAGGGTATCAAAACGACCGTTCAGACCTAACCTGATGTGGTTATAACGGGTACGTTGACCGTGGTGTCTAATTAATTGTATCTGATCAGCAAAGTGATCATTATTGGTGAAACAAGCGCCACCTTCACCATAGCATCCTAGTGGCTTCGCAGGAAAAAAGCTGGTAAGACCAATATCCCCAAAACTGCCTGAACGTTTATTATTTTGGCTAGCACCGAAGCTTTGCGCAGCATCTTCGATCAATAAAAGACCATGTTCTGCGGCTATTTTCTCGATTGCTGGATAATCAGCACACTGCCCATACAAATTAACAGGTAGGATTGCCTTAGTTCTTGGCGTGATCGCTTCAACAATTTTAGCGGGATCAAGATTGTAAGTGCGTGGATCAATATCAACAAACACCGCTGTTGCACCCAGCATTTTCACCATTGATGCAGTGGCAACAAAGGTAAATGGGGTGGTGATCACTTCATCACCTGGCCCAATGTCCATGGCCATCAGAGCGATCAACAGTGCGTCAGTAGCGCTCGACACCGTGATACAATGCTTAACACCAGCAAAATCTGCCAAGGCCCGCTCAACCTCATCGACTTCTGGCCCTAAAATGTACTGCCCATGCTCAAATACAGCATCCATGCGGGTTCGCACATCCTCAGCCACTCGATGATATTGTGTTTTTAGATCGATAAATTGCATCACATCCCACTCCAGATAATGTCAATGAAAAAGTGGGTCAAGTATAGCTGATCCAATTGAGTACTGAAAGAAAAAGCTAACTTTACAATCACGAGCCAAACCTTAACAACCATCATGAGCGTAGCTTAACCATCACCACGAGCGCAGCCTACCCGTCATTACCAACGTAGCCTACTCGTCATCACGAATGAGCGCTACCCGTCATCACGAGCGCAGCAAAGTGACCCAGAAAAAATAGATAGCCAAACACCGACCAAAATCCTCTCAACAATTACTCAATAACTTCCAAAACAGGCTCATCAGCCTTCCTCTTCGCCAAATAGTCGATATAAGCCTTAACAACCCACAAATCAAACTCACTTTCAACATCGATTGATCGCTCCCGTGGCATAAAGTACCCTATCGTTTCTGGGGATAAAAATCGTTTATTCATTTTAAACCAAGGTATATCAGCCACTTTAATAGCGCAGTTAGGCACATAACAAGGGGCATCAAGTTGATGCTGCACATGAGACGCTACGCCTCCATCGAGAAGCAATTGATTAGTGGGCGATAATCTAAAAGTGTACCCCCCTCCATAACACGGTTGAGTGATACTAATACAAGCCATACCATCCCCATTGACACAAGCCTGAATACAGTTATCAATATCCTCAGCTAAACGAAGTGGTGAAGACGGTTGTAGAACAACTATCAAGTCATATCCAGGTAAACAGTCTATAGCGTGCAATATTGGTAGAATAAAAGAGACATTTTGGTTCCCTAGATGCTTAGGCCTTAAAAAAGGAACATCGCAACCGTAATTCTTAGCCTCTTGTATTATTAATAAATCATCTGAAGATAAAATAAGTTGATCAATATAGCGTGATTCTTGCGCTGTTTGAATAGTCCAGCCCAGAAGTGATTGTCCTGCAACTTTACGTAAATGCTTACTGAAAGTTTTGGGCGATTTCCCTTTCACGGGGATAACGGCCAAAACTCTCTTTCCTTGTATCATGCTCCATGCCTACAGGTGTTATGTTAAGAACATCCTAACAATCTAAGTATGAACACAATAGTCCACAGCGACAGTAAACTTCAAATTTAATTAAAAGTCAACACTCAGCAGCCATAGTCTTTATCTTGTAAGCTGACACCCCCAAAATAGTAATGCCCTTAGCCAATTCGATATGCCGGCACACCCACCACTCGATGCTTAGCTGGTACATCTTTCGTCACCACAGCACCCGCACCAATGACAGCATCACGACCTATAGTGATTCCCTGTATAATCACGGCCCCTGCGCCAATAAAAGCCCCAGCACCCACACTAACAGCACCACACAACACAGCCTTAGGAGCGATATGAGCGTGGGCGCCAATACTACAATCATGGTCTACTGTTGCTGAGGTGTTAATAAGTGCATTTTTGGCCACATGAACACCCGGCATTAATACCGCTCCAGGCATAACCAACACGCCCTGCGCCAATCCCACTTCCTCGCTAATAATAGCATTAGGGTGCACAACAGTCTCAAAGATGTAGCCTTGTTTGGAGTAGACCTCGTAAATTTCCTTACGTCGATTGACCGTTCCAATCGACACTAGACCATTCACTAACCTAACCTCAGACGCTGAATAATTGAGAATGTCCTCATCGAGTCCAATGACTTTTTCACTCATCACTTCGGTACCATTTAACCCCTTATTGAGTCCGGTACACCCGATAATCTCCCGTTTTAAACGGTGTAATATATCGATCAATCCTTTTGCATGCCCTCCGGCACCTATTACTATAACTGGTAGCTGCTTCATTTTAGCCTCCCTTAGAGAACGCTGATATCCCTTGTTGCCCCAACTCAGACTATGTGCACTCTAACGACATGTCAAGCCCTGCAACGCTAGATAGCAAATCCACTTGAATAAAAATTGAATTATCAACAGCAAATAATATTGCCTATCTATTAAGCATCACACTCACCTTGGTCATCACCCTCCTCTTCCTTAGTGATGCCCCCCCCCTCCTAAATGATGACACTCCCTCTCCTTCGTCCCCCTTAGTCATCGCGAGCGCAACGTGGCAACCCAGATAGCAGTAACTATTCAGAAACAGCATTGCAAAAATACGTATAACACCCTATGCTTGAGCCATCCCACACTATTGAGAACCTAAGGAAGCCCATGAACCTGACGACATTAACAGCACTATCTCCTATCGATGGTCGATATTCCGAAAGATTAAATGATCTGAGGGAGATTTTTAGCGAGTTCGGGCTGATACGTTACCGCACGATTGTAGAGTTACGCTGGCTACAAGCCATGGCCAAAAACCCTAGCATTATTGAAGTACCCGCATTTTCAGAAGATACCCTCGCTTTTATCGAAGACATCATTGATCAATTCTCTCTGGAAGATGCTGAACGCGTTAAAGAGATCGAGAAAAAAACGCAACACGATGTTAAAGCCGTTGAGTATTTTATTAAAGAAAAAGTTAAAAACCACAAAATCCTTCACTCACTCAGTGAATTCATTCACTTTGCTTGCACCTCTGAAGATATTAACAACATCGCCTATGCCTTGATGTTAAAAGACGCAAAAGACAAAGTGCTCACCCCGTTGTTTGAGCAAGTCAGCACAACACTACGTACCTTGAGTCAATCAACCGCTGATTTAGCCATGCTCTCGCGCACTCATGGTCAAACAGCCAGCCCAACAACACTAGGCAAAGAAATTGCCAACTTTAATTCACGTTTACTCAGACAATTTGAGCTCTACAAGAAAACGCCTATCTTTGCAAAATTTAATGGGGCTGTAGGTAATTACAATGCCCATTTAGCGGCTTACCCAGAGATTAAATGGCTGCATGTTTCTCAACAATTCATCACAGAACTCGGACTAACCCCCAATATTTACACCACACAAATAGAACCACACGATGCCTTGGCCGAAAACTTTCAGTGCCTTGCAAGAATCAACACCATATTAATTGATTTCTGCCGTGATATTTGGGGCTATATCAGTCTCAATTATTTCACACAAAAAACCGTTCATGAGGAAGTTGGCTCCTCCACCATGCCGCATAAAATTAATCCCATTGATTTTGAAAATGCTGAAGGGAATTTGGGTCTCGCCAACGCCCTACTCAACCATATGGCTGAAAAGCTTCCTATTTCACGCTGGCAACGTGATTTAAGTGATTCAACCGTGTTACGCAACATTGGTATGGGCATCGCACACTCTGTTATTTCCTACCAATCTATACTCAAAGGATTAAATCGATTAACACCCAACGGCGAACGTCTAGCTGCAGATCTCGATAATAATTGGGAAGTGCTTTCGGAAGCTATCCAAACGGTAATGCGTCGTTATGGCGTTGATGAGCCTTATGAAAAATTAAAAAGTTTAACGCGCG
>JBGSSQ010000363.1:0-2516 GCA_041736975.1 Gammaproteobacteria bacterium | reverse complement strand
CTTTAGTGGTGATGGGCTTATTGTTTTGGTTATTTTGGTTACAGGCGACGTACCGTTGGATGGCTATTAGTTTGTCTTTAATTTTGGGTGGAGCAGTAGGGAATTTAATCGATAGAGTTCGTTTTGGATACGTGATCGATTTTATTGATGTTTATGTGGGGCAGTGGCACTGGCCAATTTTTAATATTGCGGATAGCGCCATCTGTATTGGTGCTGTGATGTTGGTGATTGATGCGCTTTGGTTAAGTGCAAAAAGAGTTAAAATATGAAAATAATATTAGCTAATCCTCGTGGATTTTGTGCCGGAGTTGATCGTGCCATTGATATCGTCGATCGTGCTTTGGAATTATTAGGCGCACCGATTTATGTGCGCCATGAAGTCGTGCACAATCGTTATGTGGTCGAGAATTTGCGTGACCGTGGCGCGGTATTCACTGATGATCTAGCTGAAATTCCTGTGGGTTCAACTGTTATTTTTAGTGCGCACGGTGTGTCACAAGCGGTGCGCGATGAAGCTAAAGCGCGTAAGTTCCGTGTTTTCGACGCAACCTGTCCCTTGGTGACCAAGGTGCATATTGAAGTAGCGCGTTATAGCAAGCGTGGTCAGGAATGTATCTTGATAGGGCATGCGGGGCATCCGGAAGTTGAAGGCACCATGGGACAATATGATAATCCTGCCGGCGGCATGTATCTTATAGAAAATGAAGAAGATGTAGTTAAGTTGCAGGTTAAAGATCCGAATCAGCTAGCCTTTGTCACTCAAACAACGCTTTCAGTTGATGATACTCAAAAAATTATAGCAGCGTTACAAAAACGATTTCCAAACTTGCAAGCGCCTAGACGTGAAGATATTTGTTATGCAACTCAAAATAGACAAGATGCTGTCAAAGAATTAGCTGCTAAAGTAGATATTCTTTTAGTGGTGGGCTCTGCGAGTAGCTCGAATTCTAATCGGTTGCGTGAGTTGGCCGAACGATTGGGAACACCGGCTCATTTAATTGATGATGCTTCATCGCTAAAACAACAATGGTTTACCGAGATCAACACAATTGGGGTGACGGCCGGGGCCTCGGCGCCTGAAATCCTAGTGCAAAATGTAATCTTACAATTACAGGCTTGGGGTGCTGAAATGGCTGAGGAATTACCGGGGCGTGAGGAGACCATTACTTTTGCGTTACCCAAAGAGCTGCGTCAAATTACTGAATAACGCTTTACCTTGTCTTTTTATACTCTCTATTACCTTTATTGTGCTCGTCGTTTCAGCGATGTGTAACACTAATAACTGTAATACAATAAATTCTCTACAAATTATGCAGGCTTTTCACGATCCTGTTGAGTGTATCAGAGGAGTGACATGATCCTTTTACCATCAACACATCGCCAGGCTTGACGGTGTTTTGAATAGCTTTGATCAGCTCATCCGGGTCTTCGGTGTGTAGACCTACACAGTCTGCGGGTAATGCATCTGCTAAATTCTTCATTAAAGGGCCAATAGCAAAGAGTTTATTCAGGCCTGTGCGTAAAAAAGGAGCGGCGAGGCTGGCGTGGAGCGCAGCTGAGCTGTCACCAAGTTCTTTGATATCACCGAGGATAATAATTCTTCTGCCACCATTTTGTGGTTGGATTAACTCAAGATATTCAAAGGCGGCCTTGATCGAGGCAGTGTTGGCGCTGAAGCTATCGTCGATCAGTTGAAATTCACCATTTTGATAGGGTATAGTTTTACGGATGCAATGATTGGGTAATGATGTCATGTGGATAATGTCTTGAGCAGCTTGTTCATAATTGCCATCTACTGCACAGACCGCAGCTAGCATCGCTAAACTATTTCGCACATTGTGTTTACCGGGTATTGCCAGTGAGTAATGAATGGTATGGCCAAATACGGCTGCGGTTACTTGGCTGGTATCAATGTCACACTGACAATCAATTAAACGCACATCGGCGTGGCGGTGTTCGCCAAAGGTGATGATTCTTTTTACATTATTAGCTTGAGCAGCTGTTTTTAAGCGATGAAAGTAGGCGATGTCGCGATTGAGTACCACCACGCCGTCTGCTTTTAGTGCTCTAAAAATCAAACATTTTTGGTCTATTAATATTTCCATTGTAGGATAAAAATGGTGATGGTCAGGTTGAATTTCAGTGATAACCACAACATTAGGGCTAGCGATCATGGCTTTTGAAAGGGTGTATTTTGGTGCATCTACACCAAATTCATATACACCATAATCATAATTTTCTGGTGTTTGGGAAAGGCTTAGTGGTAGCCCTGGTGAGTGATTAAAGTTTTTTCGACTTTCATTGGTCTTGCCTTGTTTACTCAGCATTAGCGCAATGCCTCGTTTGGTACTGCTTTTGCCTACGCTGCCAGTCACACAGATAACTTTACCTTTGAAACGTTTTCTAGCCGCTGTACCTAATTGATTTAAAGCTAATGAGGTATCTTTGTTTAGGTAAACAGCGAGTCCAGGAGGGATGCTTTTGGGTTTGCTATCGACTATCACTGCGACAGCCCC
>JBGSSQ010000316.1:0-11516 GCA_041736975.1 Gammaproteobacteria bacterium | reverse complement strand
TTGTTTTATTTATTTGGATTGGTCAGCGTCAACAACAAAAAAGATTAAGAAACGCTGCACGTCTTAATAGAGAGCGCAAGCGAGAAACTCGGTGTGCTACAGCTGAGCCCCCGATTATTCAGAACAATAACAAACGTGTGATCATTGATCCCCTAGCCCTTGATGTCGAGGACGATGAGATTGATTTTGATGATGATATTGCATTAGAACGCCCAATGGTTGCTAGGAAAACAGAGTCTTCTTTAGGTAAAGACTTTGTTTCTGCGGCTAGGCTAGTCACCTCAACCACACAAAATACTGCGCCACGCTCAAGTTATACGCCCCCTAAAACAGCGTCACTTAACACACGCCCATTTGCTAGTGCTCAATCCTCACAGTCTAATGAGCCACGTTTTGCTGGCCAACAATCACACTCACACGTCGGGCGTACAGCAAATCCTTCTCATCTTAGACAATCACTGAATCGCACTCATCCTACAATTTCCAGCCGACAGCCAACAAAGCCCAGCAATCTCTATGACCCATTGCTGAGTGATAATTATACAACAGAAGAGATTCAACGCTCAATTCAGCAGGTAGAAAATTTTAATAACAGGACACAGATGCCTTCTTCACAGGCTCAAAGACAAGAAGCTAGTCAAGCGCCAAGTTATTCATCCACTCAAAGCGAAGAAAGTACTGCTCAGTCTAATGTGCAGGCACAGGGTCAGGCACCTCAATCAGCGAGTACTACCGGAGATAACTTCCTGTACAGTCAGGAGCAAGCGCAGGCGCCTCAATCAAGTGCTTCATCCTCTTCGGCCTTTGCGCCCCAAAAAACTAAGGTCAACCTCCCGGCCTATTTGACTTTCTCTGTGATGGCAGAACCCGGCAAACCGTTTGGTGGTTATGATTTATTTCAATCAATACTGAGCTCAGGTCTACGCCATGGAGAGCGTCAGATATTTCATTATTATGATAGTCAAAATCCAGAAACGATACTGTTTAGTTTAGCTTCCGTTGCCAAGCCTGGAACTTTTTGTATAGAAACAATAGGGGCATTTACAACACCTGGATTAATTTTTATTTTTGAAATAGAACGTACACCGCAGTTGCTTGATAACTTCGAACTATTACTGCAAACAGCACGTAATTTATGTGATGATCTTGAAGGTACCTTGTTGGATGAAAAGCGTCAGCCATTAACCACTGAACGTATTCAGTCTTTACGTCAACTTCTCAGCGAAGCCACACCAGTAACCGATTACGATAATGACGATTAGTCATGGTGAATCATGGTGTACCAGCTGATATTGTAAAGAAAATTGAAGCCCTTCGTCACCAAATAGATAAGCACAATTTTCATTATTATAGTGAAAATGAGCCCATCATTTCCGACACTGATTTTGATCTATTATTACGAGAATTACAGACACTTGAAAAGCAATATCCTGATAGCATCATACCCGAATCACCAACCCAGCGAGTAGGCACAACGCCATTAAGCGCTTTTAAAGAAGCACAACATTTAGTTCCGATGTTATCTTTGGATAATGCTTTTTCCGACGAAGAAGTAGCACAGTTTGCCCAACGTCTTAAACAACGTTTATACCAGGAATCACAGAGTGACGTAGAACACATTGAATTTGTTTGTGAGCCAAAGTTAGACGGTGTAGCAGTGAGTCTTATTTATGAAAACGGTGTTTTAACTCGAGGTGCCACGCGAGGTGATGGTAGTGCAGGAGAAGATATTACCCAAAATGTTCGTACCATTGCGACCATCCCTCTAAAATTGCATACTGATAATCCACCCTCATTGCTAGAGGTTCGTGGCGAAATTGTAATGCCTTTGGCTGGATTTGAATCATTCAATAAAAAGGCATTGCAAGAAGGCCAAAAAGTTTTTGTGAATCCACGCAATGCCGCTGCTGGTAGTTTGCGTCAGCTCGATTCAAGAATTACCGCTTTACGACCTTTAGAATTTTTTTGCTATGCCGCTGGCATGATTGAAAATGGTCTTTTACCGCAAACACATTTTGAACAATTACAACAGTTATCTCGATGGGGTTTGCGCATCAATCCACTGATTGAATCGGTGTCAGGATTTGAAGCCTGTTTAGCTTATTATAAAAAGATTGGCACATTACGTGCTGAGTTGCCTTACGATATTGATGGGGTAGTGTATAAGGTCAACAGTATTGCTGAACAAGAGAAGCTTGGTTTTGTTTCACGTTCCCCTCGTTGGGCTATTGCGCATAAATTTCCCGCTGTTGAACAGCAGACCGTAGTCGAGGGCGTTGATTTTCAGGTAGGGCGCACCGGTGTGCTAACGCCCGTTGCGCGACTAAAACCGGTTTTTGTTGGTGGTGTTACGGTGAGTAACGCAACGTTGCACAATATTGAAGAGACACTGCGTAAAGACGTGCGTGTTGGCGATACTGTGATGGTACGTAGAGCGGGTGATGTGATTCCGGAAGTTGTTGCCGTTATTTTAGCGAACCGTCCAGCATACACAGACGTGGTAAAATTACCCGAACATTGTCCAGTTTGTCAGGCAGAAGTGATTAAACCAGAAGGTGAATCGGCAGCTCGTTGCACAGGTGGCCTTTATTGTCCGGCACAACTCAAAGAATCCATCAAACATTTTGCTTCACGCAAAGCCATGGATATTGAGGGCTTAGGCGATAAAGTCGCCGAACAATTAGTGGATGCGGGGTTGATAAAAGATGTAGCCGGTATTTTTACATTGGATCGTGATTCCCTGGTTAATCTAGATCGTATGGGTGAAAAATCAGCTGACAATTTATTGGCGGCTATTGTGAACAGCCAGGCTACCACCCTACAACGCTTTTTATTCGGTCTAGGGATTCGTGAAGTAGGGGAGGCTACGGCAAAATCGCTTGCTCAATACTTTGGTGATCTGCAATCAATTGAGACAGCCTCAGAAGAAAGCTTACAGGCAGTGCCTGATGTGGGTCCCGTAGTGGCGGCACATATCGCTGCATTTTTTAGGCAAAGTCATAATCGAGAACTCATAGAAAAATGTTGTGCAGCCGGAGTACATTGGCCAATAGTAGAGCGCCCTCCAGCAAGCCAGCAACCGCTGATAGGTAAAACGTTTGTACTGACCGGCACTCTCACGTCGCTTACTCGCGATGAAGCCAAAGCTCAACTCGAACAGCTCGGTGCTTCGGTTGCGGGTAGCGTTTCTAAAAATACTCATACGGTGGTGGCTGGCGAAAAATCTGGCTCTAAACTGACCAAAGCTGAAGAACTAGGGATAGAGATTTTAAATGAACAAAGCTTTTTAGTCCTACTCAAAAAATTATCCCCATCTTCCCCAACTTAATCTGTCCTCTAGTCAGTCCCCTAATCCGTATCTACCCCGCATCCGTCATCACCAGCGAAGCAACGTGACCGAGAAAAAATAGAGTTCTGTAGCCTATTAACTGTAGGCTTCCTCAGGGATTGATCGTATAGGTACTAACGGATCCACCGGGTTTTCATAATGAACACCAGCGATGTCAAAACCAAACAATTTTTGAAACTCATGGCGGTAGCCTAGAATATCGGTGATGTTAGCGAGATTCTCCGTGTTGACTTCGGCCCAGCGTTGCGACACCTCTGCTTGTATATCGTCACGCATTTCCCAATCATCCAAACGGATATAGCCATGCTCATCGACTTGCAGGCCATTAGGGGCGTAGAGTTTTTCAGCAAACAGCCTAGCAATTTGTTCTATACAACCCTCGTGGATATTTTTAGCTTTCATGATTTTATACAAGATTGAAATGTAGAGTGGCACTACAGGTATTGCGCTGCTGGCTTGGGTGACTAAGGCTTTATTAATAGAGACAATCGCTTTGCCATCGACACTTTTTAGGATTTGGTCAATGTCATTCACTGTTTTGTACAAATGATTTTTTGCGGCCCCAATGGTGCCATCTCGGTAAATCGGGAAGGTGAGTTCTGGCCCAATATAAGAATAAGCAAGCGTTTTTACACCGGGAGCCAGCAAGCCGGCTTGTTGAAGGCGATGCATCCAGTCTAACCAATCTTCGCCACCCATTACTTTTTCTGTGTCTTGAACTTCTTCGCTTGAGCCTGGCTCTAGTGTGATATCGAATACTTCACCGGTCATAACATTGACAGTATGGTTGGTGTAAGGTTTGCCAATAGGTTTTAGCGTGGAGTTATAGACAGCACCGGTTTTACCGTCAGTGCGTCGAGGAGCTGCCACACTGTAAATGACCAGATCTACACCGCCTTGCCAATCTTGCTTGATGAGGTTCAGTGTTTGTTCTTTGACCTCTTCAGAGAAAGCATCACCATTAATGCTCTTGGCATAAAGCTGGGCTTCATGAGCAGCCTCTTCGAAGGCAGCTGAGTTATACCAGCCTGCAGAAGCTGTGCGTTTACCGGCAGCGGCTTTCTCAAAAAACACCCCAATTGTTGATGCATTTGATCCAAAAGCGGCAGCGATGCGGCTTGCAAGTCCGTAGCCTGTTGATGCCCCTATGACTAATACTTTCTTAGGGCCATTGACTGAGGCGTGTTTTTTTGAATAGTCAATTTGTTGACGCACATTGGTCGCGCACCCAGTAGGGTGGGCAGTCGTGCAAATAAAGCCGCGAATCTTAGGTTCGATAATCATGGACATTTCAGAGTCTCCAAGAGTGGTAATGATAAGTTACAGGGTACTCGGCACTTGAGAGGCGGTCAAGTGGTCGATGTGGATTTCAAATTAAGTGATATAAATCAATGTTTTGAGAGCATTCCGGGGGCCGGTAATCCCTTAGACTGTAACCAGTAGCTCTCGCATTTTTGCTATGATCATCTCAATGGCAATACGATTCTCACCACCACGGGGTACAATGATATCGGCATGGTTTTTGCTGGGTTCTATATATTGGAAATACATTGGGCGTACGGTTTCAACATATTGTTGTAAGACTGAATCAATGGATCTGCCACGAGCAACAATATCGCGCTGGAGTCGTCTGAGTAAGCAAATATCTAAAGGGGTGTCCATAAAAATACGAATGTCCATCAAATCACGAAGTCTAGGGTCAACAAAGAGCAAAATGCCCTCTAAAACGATAATAGTATGTTGGCCTGTTTCGCGAACTTTCTGCGAGCGAGTATATTGAGTGAAGTCATAAACGGGGATCTGCACAGTCTCACCGTTCTGAAGGGCTTTTAAATGTTGAGCAAAGAGTTCATGATCAAAAGAGTTGGGGTGGTCGTAATTGATAGAGGTTCTTTCCTCAAAGGAAATGTCACTTTGATCCTTGTAATAAGAATCTTCGGTAATGACGACGACTTGGTCAGAACCCAGTTCCTCAACGATGGTACGCGCCAGAAGACTTTTGCCACTGGCAGAAGCGCCTGCTATTCCGATGATCATAGTATTATTACGCATCAACCTATCCTCAATGGTGTTGCCCCGTTTATTTGTCATGATATCACTAATTAAGCAATAGTGTTATCTAAATACCCTCATTTTTTTGCTAGTCATTATTGGGTTTGTGCTTTAAACGATAGGCTGTTGCAGTGCGGATTAGTTGTTAGGTTTGAGTAAGACGGTCACTGCTCCAGCACCACCATCTCTAGGGGGGGCACTGCAGAATGCTAGGATAGGGGGGAGTTGGCGTAACCATGTATTCACAAGGTTTTTGAGTATGGGCGTTTCACTCCCATGCTTACCTTTACCATGAACAATACGTATGCAACGCCTGTCTTCGGCCAATGCTTTTTCAAGAAAGCGAAGAATTTGATAGCGGGCTTCATCCGCCGTATAACCATGAAGATCAAGGCTACTTTGAACCCGGAATTCCCCCGTTTTCAAGCGTCGCATATCTTTATTAGATAGGCCACTAGCACTGTATTCTAGTAATGTTTCAGCAGCGACTGGGTTGCTGCTATGGTCGGATAAGGGAATGCTTACCAAGCTAATTTCAGACTTAGGGCGATGATGCTTGTGTGCTATTTCTTTTTGGGTTGATTGTGCTGTTGAGCTTTTTTTAACTGGGAGTGCTGTAGGACGTTTGTCCCCCAAAGGGATGGTTCCCGCGATGCTTTTACGAAAAAGCGCGCGATCTTCGGGCGATAAGTCATGATCCTTTGGCATTATAAGGCGGTCCGTTAATATCCTTGCCACAGTATAGCGTATCGTACTGATAATGATACGATTATGCTTTACCTTTTCGTTTGGTGGGTGTATCTGTTAGAATCGGTTTTTTGTGAATAGAATGGGATGTTATGAGTGATATTACAGTAGTCAATGATTTGCTCACGGTGCGAGATTATCTACGATGGGCCACAAGTTGTTTTAATGAGGAAGGTTTAGTTTTTGGTCATGGAACCGACAATGCCTGGGATGATGCGGTACAATTGGTTTGCTATTCTCTGCATTTACCCTTGGATATGCCCGATGTTTTGGACGCGCATTTAACCATTTGGGAGCGCCAAAGGCTGGTTTCCTTGATTGAAGAAAGGATAAATAGCCGAAAACCAGTCGCCTATTTGACGCATCGTGCTTGGTTCGCCGGATTGGAATTTTATGTGGACGAGCGTGTTCTGGTACCTCGTTCCCCCATCGCTGAACTGATAGAACAGCAATTCCAGCCCTGGGTCCTAGAAACGCCTAATCGAATTCTGGATTTATGTACTGGCAGCGGGTGTATCGCTGTGGCTTGTGCGGTGGCCTTTACTGATGCCCTTGTTGATGCGGTTGATATTGATTCCGCAGCACTGGAAGTTGCGACTCGAAATGTCAATCAGTATGCCTTACAAGATCAAGTTCAGGTTATTCAATCCGATTTATTCACCGCGCTTGCGGATAAGCAGTATGATTTGATAGTCAGCAATCCGCCCTATGTGAGTGAAGAAGAAATCAACAGCTTGGCCCCTGAATTTCAGCACGAGCCTAAGCAGGGCTTTTCTGGCTACGGTGAGGGAGGCTTGGACTTAGTGCAAAAGATTTTACAGCAAGCGGCCAAGCACCTGACCCCAGAAGGTGTTTTGATCTGTGAAGTGGGTAACAGTGAAGGAAGCTTGCTCAGCCGTTACCCCAGTATTCCTTTTACTTGGATAGAGTTTGAGCGGGGCGGGTCTGGTGTTTTTCTACTGACGGCCAGCCAACTCCGGGAATATCAGCAGCAATGGTAGCCGCTCACAATGTCAAATTGGGAGATTACCCTCTGCTATCGAGTATGATGCAATGGTTATATCTGAGGACTCATGAGCGGTAACACATTTGGGCAGCTTTTTCGCCTGACCACCTTCGGGGAGAGTCATGGGCCGGCTATAGGCGGTATTATTGATGGCTGCCCAGCGGGGGTTTCTTTGCAACCCATTGATATTCAAAAAGAATGTGACAGGCGCCGGCCCGGGGCTTCGCATTTTGTTAGCCAGCGCAATGAGCCAGATGAGGTGGAAGTTTTATCAGGTATCTTTGAAGGCAAAACCACGGGCACCCCCATTGCGCTATTGATCAAAAATCTTGATGCTCGGGCTAAAGACTATGAGGCAGTAAAACAGAGCTTTCGTCCTGGACATGCCGATTTCACCTATTTTCAAAAATACGGTCACTATGATTATCGTGGTGGCGGTAGGGCTTCAGCACGTGAAACCGCGATTCGTGTGGCTGGTGGCGCCATTGCTAAAAAATATTTATCAGAACAATTTGGGATTGTGATTCGTGGTTGTTTAACACAAATGGGCGATGTCCGGATGCAGTCTTTGGACTGGGATGCGGTGAATACCAATGAATTTTTCTTTGCTGATGCCACCCGCATTAAAGATTTAGAGGCCTTGATAAAGACATTACGCCGAGAGGGCGATTCTGTAGGTGGTCGTGTCATGGTGGTGGCTAGTCATGTGCCTATGGGGCTTGGTGCCCCTGTTTTTCAACGCTTGGATGCTGATATTGCTGGTGCCATGATGGGAATCAATGCAGTGAAAGGCGTAGAGGTGGGGGATGGCTTTGATGTAGTTCAGCAGCGTGGATCTATGCATAGGGATGCATTAACCCCTAAGGGTTTTACTAGTAACCATGCAGGTGGAGTACTAGGCGGTATCAGCACCGGACAAGATATTGTTGTGAGTTTAGCGGTGAAGCCAACATCCAGTATCCTTATTCCCATTGAAAGTATCACCCATGGCGGTGAGTTAACTGAAATCAGCAATACGGGCCGACATGATCCATGTATTGGAATACGGGCTGTACCTGTTGCAGAAGCCATGTTAGCCTTAGTGCTTATGGATCATGTATTACAGCAACGTGCGCAAAACCCTGAGCAGTTTAATCAAGTGTTAGCTAATAAACTTGATTCTAATCAGAAGCTTAAGTGACAAAATTGATTCTTATTCTTACCACTATTATCAGAGGATTATTCTATGACGCGTCAATTTAATGTTGCTGTGTTGGGTGCTACCGGTGCTGTAGGCGAAACCATTATTGAGATTCTTGCCGAGCGCTTATTTCCTATCAATACCCTATACCCATTAGGAAGTGAGCGTTCTGCCGGTGAGCGAGTTTCTTTCAACGGTAAGAATGTTCGTGTTACTAATGCTGCCGAATTTGACTGGTCAAAAGTCGATATTGCCCTGTTTTCAGCTGGTGGCGACGTTTCTGCTCGTTACGCTCCCTTAGCCGCCGAAGCGGGCTGTGTAGTGATTGATAATACCTCACACTTTCGTAATGATGTTGATGTTCCCTTAGTGGTTCCTGAAGTAAACGCACAAGCCATTAGCGAATACCGTCAGCGCAATATTATCGCTAATCCTAATTGTTCAACCATACAAATGGTGGTAGCTCTGAAGCCTATCTATGACGCGGTGGGTATTCATCGCATCAATGTTGCGACTTATCAATCTGTTTCCGGTGCTGGAAAATCCGGCCTAACAGAGCTTGCGGGCCAAACCGCTCATGTCATGAATGGCCAGGATATTGGCTGTGAAAAGTTCAGCAAACAAATTGCTTTTAATGTGCTGCCTAAAATCGATAAATATGAAGAGAATGGCTATACTCGTGAAGAAATGAAAATGTTTTGGGAAACACAGAAAATTTTCGGTGATCCTAATATTATGGTGAATGCTACTGCGGTGAGAGTACCGGTTTTCTATGGTCATTCTGAGGCTATACATATTGAAACAGGACAGAAAATTACAGCGGATGAAGCCAAATCATTATTGCGTGTTGCACCCGGAATTGTTTTAGTAGAAGACGATGAAGATTATCCTACTGCTGTAACTGAAGCTGCAAAACACGATGGTGTTTTTGTGGGACGCGTTCGCGAAGATATTTCGCACCCTCGTGGTTTGAATCTCTGGGTGGTCTCCGACAATATCCGCAAAGGCGCTGCATTAAATGCAGTACAAATTGCCGAATTGCTAATAGCAGAATTATAAATGATATGAGGGAATATTAAGAGCAAATCATGTCCGCTAAATAGCCCACTGAACCTGCGTAGAACGTTGAATTATTGTACTTTTTTATCACTTTGAAATTGTGAAAAGTCATCAGCGGTGGGCCGCCTTCTGCTATGATGATTCGTGCTTTTAAATTTAATGGTATTTTTTTTGGCAAAGTAACACCCATGTCGAACCATTCCGCAACTACACGAGGGCGCTCTTCATCCAATAAGCGTTGATCAAAATTTCCTGGGAGTGACACTTCGTATGCCCAAGGCTCATTGGGATGCCAACCGTTCATTTTAAGATAATTCGCTATAGATGCGAGAGCGTCATCTACAGAATTCCAGATGTCTTTTTTATTATCCCCATCATAATCGACTGCATATTTAAACCAACTAGAGGGAAGGAATTGTGGGTGTCCAGAGGCGCCTGCCCATTCACCTTTAAAATCTTGAAGGCTAACGTGGCCCTCATTTAAAATTTGTAGTGCGAAAAGTAATTCTTGCCTAAAAAAACGGGTGCGTCGACCTTGGAAGGACAGCGTAGCTAAAGAGGCGACCACGGGAAAACTTCCTTTATATCGACCGTAACTTGATTCCATTCCCCATAAGGCAGTTACTATGCATTCATTAACATGAAAGTCAGTCTGTATTTCATTGAGTAGTGTTTGATATTGCATTAAATCTTTGCGACCTAATTTAATTTTGTAAGCATCAATTCGGGAATTTCGATACTCTTTGTAAGTCAAGCGTTTTTCGGGTTGTGTACGATCGAAATGTTGTACACGTTTGCTGGGCTGTACCCCTCGAAATGCGCTATCGAAGATAGCGGGTTTAATTCCGTTGGCTAGAACTTCGGCACGGAGTTCTTGTACCCAAGTGTCCCAATCTGTACTGAAGTTCTTTGCTGAGGCAGAGCAGGCTAGGGATAGTAATGAGAAGAAAATGAGAGAAATTAGCCTATTTTTCAGCATATTAGCACTCCTTAAAAAAATATTGTGCCCTTAATGTTAGCTTAATGTTACTCAGGTATAATAGATTCAACGGTGTATAAGAGTATTGCAGTATCTCTAGCTTGAGTCAAAGTTTGTCTTGATTTTTTGATTTAGGTTGGCATACAATGCACTGTGGTTTTAAACCGAAGGAGAGAATTAGGATGACAACAAGTTACTACTTTATTAGTAAAGCGCTAGAAAAGACCGAAGCGACAGTAGTGCAGTTTGCTCATGTTGGTACTCACTTTTTACATGAATCATTAAAACAGATTGTTATGCGCATTCAGGAGAGAGAAACAATGAAATTGACATCTGCATCTTCTACATCGGTTGTCTTAGGACACACTGGCATAGACTCAGTTGCTAAACACGTTTCTGATCAGAAAAATCAAGCAATTTCTCAGGCTATACTGACTGAATTGAGCGCAACTTCACTTAAAGAAGATCAGTTCACACCACCGGTAAAATCAAAACAGTTTCAACCACGTCCAGCGTTTATGCGTGGAAATGAAAGTGAACATCAGCTTGATTTAACAAATACCCCTCGCTTTCGAGCTTAAAAACAATAGCAAACGTTTTCGGTGTATCGATACCTATGAAGGTACCTAAGCTTAATCTGCAACTCCTGAGAAAAAACTAGCCAGAACACTCTGAATCCATTAACATAAGACCGTTGTAAAAGCGGGAGATTTACCATTGCGTAAATGGTTTAGCATTTTGGCAGTTTCATCACTACTGTTGATTGTTTCAATCAACAATTTTGCCTACACACACCGTGTGTATGGGCCCACGACAAAGAGCGATCAGCTTTGGCGCATAGCTGAGCGTGTTCGTCCTTCGCGAGATGTCAGTAAACAGCAAACGATGATTGCCCTACTAAAAGCCAATCCGGACGCGTTTAATAACCAAAATGTCAATTCTTTGCGTTCAGGCTATACCTTACAGATCCCATCGGTGGCGACTATCAAATCGATTCCTGAGCTGGTTGCACTGCTACAAGTATCCACTCAAAATTCAGCTTGGAGCAAACAAGTCGAGCAGATTAGGTCGACTACACCTAATGCCCCACAATTAACTTCTTCAAGTTTACCTCCGCAAGCCAAGATCCTTTCTGCCGCTACTA
>JBGSSQ010000412.1:0-5148 GCA_041736975.1 Gammaproteobacteria bacterium | reverse complement strand
TTGCTAGCAAAGCAAGGCGTCCCTTGCTTATTAATGGATATAAAAGGTGATTTAAGCGGGCTCGCTGCAGCAGGCACTGCTAATGAAAAAATTACCGAGCGCCAGTCTAAAATAGGAATCCCCTTTAATCCATCAGCATTTCCAACCGAATTACTCACCCTAACCAACGCGCCAGGCGTACGCTTACGTGCCACCCTAGATGATTTCGGTCCACTACTGATGTCACAGATATTAGAGCTCAATGTAACACAGAGCAGTGTGCTTGCTGTGATCTTCAAATTCTGCAGTGATCAAAAACTTCCCTTAATTGATTTCAAAGATTTAAAGACGGTCATCAACCTCATCACCAACGAACGCAAAAAAGATTTCGAAAAAGAGTACGGCTTAACATCCTCTAGCACAACAGGATCCATTTTGCGCAAAATTCTTGCACTGGAAGATCAAGGGGTGAGTGATTTTTTTGGCCTACCTGCATTTAATGTTGATGATTTAATTCATTGCAACAATCAAGGTAATGGTATTATTTCAATATTACGTCTGCTCGACATTCAAGATCGACCACAGCTTTTTGGTACGTTTATGCTGGGATTATTAACACAAGTCTATCGTAAGTTCCCTGAGATAGGTGACCCACTCAAACCAAAATTAGTGATTGTTATAGACGAGGCCCATTTAATTTTTAATAACGCAAGCTCGGCCCTATTAGATAAAATTGAGACCATGATCAAATTAATTCGCTCCAAAGGTGTTGGTATTTTCTTCTGCACACAAAACCCCTCAGACATTCCCAGTTCCGTACTAAGCCAACTGGGTCTTAAAATTCAGCATGCCCTACGGTCATTCACAGCACAAGACCGCAAAGCTATAAAATTAGTCGCTGAAAATTACCCTACTAGCGAGTATTACAATACCGCTGAGTTGATCACCTCATTAGGAATTGGCGAAGCACTCATTACTTCACTAGACGAAAAAGGTCGCCCTACTCCCTTAGCACTCACACTATTACAAGCGCCTCAATCCCGTCTTGGACCACTCACCGATAGCGAAATCGCAGCGCTGGTAGCGCAATCCGCTCTGGCACAAAAATATGCCCAAACGGCACCCCATCACGGTGCGGCCCAGATTCTTATACAGCAGGCTAAGCAAAACCCCGCCCAAGTTGATAGCCAAGCCTCGAAAGGTAGACAAACCGCCAGAAACAGCGACAATAGCATTGCCAAAATAGGCAAAAACCCGATCATCAAGCAACTGTTAAATACCATTGTCCGAGAAGGCATGCGTGGACTCTTAGCGGCACTAGGACTAGGAAAGAATAACCGAAAACGCTAAACCACACCAATCAAACAAACTCTCACGCTGTACAGCATGGGAATTAGGGGTGGTAAATCGCTGCGATTTGCGTTACAATCAACTAAATTTAGTAAATGTAAGGAATTGACATGACGAAGCTTAGTGAAAACACCCCCAACATCAGCAAGTGGCTACCCTGGTTAATGTTCAGTATTGCCGCCTTGTTTTACTGTTTTGTCTATTTTCTGCGCGTATCCCCTGGGATGATGACCGCTGAAATCCAAGAACATTTCCATATCACAGCAACTAATTTAGGCCTCTTTGCCACTATGTACTATGTGATATACTCGCCTACACAGTTGATTGTGGGCAGTATCATAGACCGTTACGGCCCAAGAGTGGTGTTATTCAGCGCTTGTATGGCCGCATTAATAGGCATTTATCTGTTCGGCACAGCTGAAAGCTTTTATGTAGCCTGTGTAGGTCGCGTATTTATCGGTTTTGGCTCTGCCTTTGGCTATGTAACGATTTTAAAAGTCGCCTCCATCTGGTTACCACCTAGACGTTTTGCTGCAGCGGCTGGCCTGACTACCGCATTCGGCATGACTGCCGCTATACTCACAGAAACCTATCTAGCTCATACTATCCAAGAGTCAGGGTTTCACGGCTGGTTTGTAACAAGCACAGTGCTCGGCGTCCTGCTATCAATGATAATCCTCCTTGTTTTACGCAACCATCCTTCCAAGGAAGGCCCAGTAAAGGCTGAACGCGTGACTTTTGCAGAGCTAAAAACCGGTTACTGGCGAATCATTACTAACCCTCAATGCTGGTACATCGGCTTGGTGGGTGGTTTGTTATATCTACCCGCAATGGTATTTTTAGATGTGAGCGGTCCTGATTATTTTCATGCAGCCTATGGCCTTACTAAAACTCAATCTGCCATGATGGTTAACATGATGTTTCTAGGATGGATTATCGGCAGCCCACTCATTGGCATGTATTCAGATCACATTAAACGTCGCAAATCACCATTACTATTGACGTCTGTGCTAGCCATGCTATTGATTAGTGCCATTTTTTATCTACACCTGCCAATACCCGTGTTAGTTGCCTGTATGTTGCTCTTAGGCTTTACTTGCGGCGCTCACCCTTTGGTTTTCTCGCTTAGTAAAGAAAATAGCCCGCTACGCCTATCGGGAACCGCAACTGCCTTCACCAATTTCTTGGTCATGTCGGGTGGCTGGACCTTGTGGTTATACGGCCGACTGCTAGATCTGCATTGGGATCATGCCACATCGGCTACAGGCAGCCCTATTTATAGCTTATGGGATTACCGCTTTGCACTAACGATCATCCCGGTCGGTTTAGTCATAGCCTTGGTGATTACCACAATGATTAAAGAAACACATGCCACTGCGTTTGTTGAAGACCAGAACACAGAAGCTGACCAAGATAAGCCTGATGAAGCTTATCCGCAAGTTGCCTAGCAGCAACATTCCATAGATATACCATCAAAGAAATTGGATTTTGGTAAACATTGGCTATGCCAATCGACAGATTAAGTGCCTGTCTCAAGACAGGCACTTATGAAGCACTAACTATACCTGACAACCAAATTTCTATTGATGCTGCTTTGTCTAACTCCCTGGATAGCTTTGATTTCATACTAAGCCAATATCAATTTAGTACTAGCACTGACAGGTACTATCACGTGGTAGATTATATAAGGGTATGTTAGGATTACTATCAATAAACTTTAGCTATGATCAACGCATGAGGTTATCCCTATGAAATACTGGTTATTTAAATCTGAGCCCAGCTGTTTTGGCATTGATGACTTGGCAAACCGACCAAAGCAAACAGAATGCTGGGATGGCGTTCGCAATTACCAAGCTCGCAATATGATGCGTGATGCAATGAAAGTGGGTGATCAAGGGTTTTTTTATCACTCCAACTGTAAGGAGACTGGCATTGTTGGGCTCGTGGAAATCGTTACATCCGCCTATCCTGACCACACACAGTTTGATCCAGAAGCAGATCATTACGACCCTACAAGCTCTACTGCAAATCCCCGTTGGTATATGGTCGATGTGAAGTTCTTGAAAAAATTTGATCGCGTATTCACATTAGCTGAGCTTAGAGAAAACCCATTGCTCTCCTCTTTGGTCATTTTGCGCAAAGGCAGCCGATTATCTATTACCCCTATCTCAAGTGATGAGTTCAAATTAATTTGTGATTTTAGTTAACCGCGAAAAACCCACAAAATCTATTGCGTACCCCTGTATTACTTACATACTGACTCAGCTTGCCAAGCAGTCGACGCGCCAAAAGTGCGTTTAGAATTCTTATATATCAATGAACATCTTACAACCCAATCAACGGCAAATTTAGATCAAGGCCTAAAGATATAACTTGCCTGTCCGGTAATTAGTTTGGTAGCTTGCTTGATTTCCCTGCCATGATAAATTAGCGTGTTCAGTTTGGTGCGCTCAGAAGTAAGATCTTTAATGAGTGCCTTACATCTTGTGGGTATACTATCCTGCTGATTACCTTCATTTGGCTTTAGTGAGTCAATTAAATTCTCAAATGGTATACGATCAGCTTCGTCTTGAGCCTCTGGATTGTATTGTCCGAGGCTTATTTCAAAGTTTTTCAGCATCACATTAATATAGCTAATTTGTTTTCGTGCGCTGGTTTTTAGGTTGATAAAGTAGTCACGTGTATTTTTTTGTGCTTTTCCTAAAGTATGGAACATATGTGCATTGGATTGGTAATCATGATTTTGATCTTTTCCATGATATACAAAAGCATAATAGTTTCCACGTGTCACTACCCGATTTGCTTTGGTGATTTCTGCAAGATCCTGGATTAACTGCAAACGTAAGGCAATATCGAGTTGAGCATCAGCCGTGCTGTCTTGTAACTCATCCCTATCGTTTATTTCTACATATTTAGTGCACATGTCGGATAGTTCATTGGCGAAATTATCCCGAGGATAACCAGGCTTAGGTTCAAGTAATGCAACATTCTTAGCGGCTCTATGCGGACCAATAGGTAGTAACTCATTGGTTTGGTTAGCCATTTCTGCTAAGGTTTGGTTGAACCAGCTAGTATTACTAAATTCTTGTGTCTCAATATTAACGCCTGGGATGTTAAAATACTGAGGAAGATCTGTTGTGTTTATAACCTGACTTACTTTCAAGAAGCCCAATGTGTTGACAACAGAATCGATTCGTTGACATAACACATTAAAAACCTGATCTTGATGCAGCAGAGTTTCTTTGGCAAGTAAGTTTTGATATTGTTGCCGCAAGCCATCAAGTTCAATTATTGCTGCATCAATTTCAGCATCAGCATTGTGTTCTGCATTTTTTCTGAGTATGGCAATGTAGCTTTCTATTTTCTCTATGTTTGCATTGTTGGGTCCCAATATAGCTATTTTAGCATTTTCAAAGTTAACCTGGCTGTTATTTTCTAAGTCACGATTTATTGAAAAGGACGACGCATATGGTCCTGCTTTTAGTTCCTTTATGGTTTGTATGCACTTATTAATTTGAATGGTCTCTTGTTGTAATCTTTTAGGGAAACCATGCTTATCCATTTTTCTACTGTTGGTGGATTCATCTGGTGTTGTTATATCATAAAATTGCACCACGCCAGGTGTCTTAGCATCTTTTTTTGTCGCATCAACAACGACTTTGCCACCATTACTATTGAGAGTATTAGCTGTAGTTTTAATGTCAAAGTCGATATTAGATAGTTTCTCTTCAGATAAAGCTTGTTTTTTACGATTGACTTTGGATAATTTCTTAATTGCTGTATTTGCGAGCCCCTTGATGCTGTTAAATAAACGGACAT
>JBGSSQ010000222.1:0-2302 GCA_041736975.1 Gammaproteobacteria bacterium | reverse complement strand
ACAAAGGAGCTGATCCCACCGCAAAAGCCGGCAATGGCAGTTTGGCTTTTCATTTTGCAGCTCAAACAGGGAATTTAGCCTTAGTAAAGAAGCTTTTTAATCCGAATATTATCAACACTAAAGCAACTGCAAGAGGAATGACACCCCTTCACTTTGCCTGTAATTGTAATGGAAAAGAGGTTGTGAGTTTTTTATTGGAACAAGGTGCAGACGCTAGTATACCTAGCGATGATGGCTTTTCGACGTTGCGTCATGCTGTTTCGGCAAAAGGTTGTGATTGCTTGGAGTTGATATTGAATAACGGAGCTTTCATCGATGAGGTTAGTAAATATAGTGAAACGGCTTTACATATGGCAGCTTATAATGGCTATTTTAGTTGCGTAGAGATGTTATTAAAAAAAGGAGCGAAGACAACGTTAATCAGTAATAAAGGATGGCTGCCAATCGGGTTGGCAGTTGCTCAAGGTCATTTAAAGTGTGTAAAACTGTTATTAGAAAAAGGAAATTTTGAGAGATGGGTGAACGAAGATGGTGAAACGCTTTTGCATTTAGCAGTGATGAATAATCACCCCCATTTGATTGAACCATTACGTGAATATGGGCTAGATATTAATCTGCAGAATCACAGTGAAAGCACCCCATTACATCTGGCAGCTTATAACGGCTATCTTTATTGCGCAGAGCTCTTATTGGAAAAAAAAGCAATTACAACGCTAGTCAACAAGGAAGGATGGCTGCCAATCGAATTAGCGGTTTCCGAGGGTCATTTAAACTGTGTAGAACTGTTATTAAAAGAAGGAAATTTTGAAAAATCTGTAGATCAATATGGAGAAACCCTTTTGCATATTGCTGTATGGTATAAACAGTCTCATTTGATTGAGCCATTGCTCAAATGTGGTTTAGATATTAATCATCAGAATTTGAATGGAAACAGCGCCTTGCATATAGGTGCATTACGTGGAGATGAAGCTTGTTTGCAAATGCTTTTAAACAAGCAAGGAGATAATGCTGCGGTGGTCGCACTCAGAAAAGGTTTTTTCGACTACATCTCTCTTCTTTTGCCCTATTGAAATAATATTCTGTTTTCAATTAATTTGCATAAATTTTAACATACGAGGCAGCAACATTAAAGTGGAGAAATTTCAAATGCAAATACATGGCAATAGTTTATCTAAAAATCTTTATAGAAGACACTATGAAAATTCATCGCTACATCAACCAAAACAATTTTCCATCATGGGCAAAGTTACCTTTCCCTCCTTTTCAGGTTTACAATGCAATATGCTGCCATTCATCATGGGAAATAAAAACTCCCTTCCTGAAGAATATCAACCCTACTGGAGCCTCATTCAAAGTTGTAAGGTGCCCAAAATAGAACTGGGAAAAGTAGGATATCTGACCATTTCAGAATCGTATGTAGAAAAAGGTTCATCTCAAAGGAGACCTGGGATCCATGTAGAAAAACATCCAAGCAGCCGGTGGAGTGGAGGAGGCTGGGGTGGAGGCAACAGTCGGGGTTCTGGTTTATATATGGCATCTAGCCTAGGTAAAACGTGCAGAATTTGGGATTGCTATGTAGAAATGCCTGGACATATGGGAAATTGTGAGCACCTTAGGGATCAATTAAATAAAGCAACTTATTTAGAAGCTAATATTTTAATATGGCTCACAGACGGCTGTCCTCATGAATCACTCCCACAAGAAGAGAGTGGAATAAGACAATATATTAGAGTAGTGACTAGCCATGTTGATCTTTGGTACGAGGCCCATAGTTCAAAAAACCCACTTGTCGAGCTCCCTGAAAATGTGAAAATAATCAAGGAAAACAAATTTCAACTGACACTTTTAATTGCATTTCGTGAATTGAGGCGAAAATTTAAGTCGGTTATTTTCTATAGCACACTTAATAATCAATCTACTTTTTTAAATTAATAATAATCATTGCCTTTTATTGTTGCTTTTGATATAATAACTTTTGACAATTTATTCTTTTTTTTAAGAGTCTTTGTTTTTCAATTTATGAACTAAAGCATAGAGGAAATATTATGAACGAGTTAGACGGTTTTTATCCAGATACGGGAAATCGCATACAAGTTTGGGGCGGAGGTATTCCGAGGAAAATAAATGAAATTTGTGGCGCTGTTAACAATCATACAAATGATTTAAACAACAAAATAAATACTCTATCAACTTCTGTCTCCAATGTATTGACACATGCTAATAATGTGCAGACGGAATGCCATCAACGTATAGCACATTCGAATGAACGAATCACAGCAGTACATAATCAGCTGGTAATTTT
>JBGSSQ010000167.1:0-2281 GCA_041736975.1 Gammaproteobacteria bacterium | reverse complement strand
CATCTTCGACGCGAAACGTGTCGCTGGTTGCGCGGTCCACTTCAATCGGATGAGCGCTCCACAGTGAGTTCAAGAGCGGTGTGTCGTGGAGCAGCTCACCACTAAGGATGCTACCCGCCTCATCCGAGAGCAATACCAGGGAGGGCCAACCTTTGCCCAGCGCCAGCTTTACCGCCGCTCGGGTTGCATCGCTGACCAGCAAACGCTTACGCAGTGGCGGCGTCGGTTTACGACCCAAACACTCAGCCAACCGCTGTGCGCTCACGGTTTTGGATTCCTCTTTGGTCACCGCCCGCTCAAACGCTTTCTCCAGTGCTTTCTGCTCGCTCTGCCAAAGACGCATCACGATGCTGTGTTGTTGCCTATCCTCCTGATACTGCTTCTCCAACGCGCCCTCAAGGTCACGAACAGGCTTCATCAGCATCTTGTCTACCGTGGACTTGCGTTCCCCGGATTCAGCCAGCACCACCTGATACAGTGACATAGGAATGCACAACCCGGCCTTGGGAGAGATGTCAAACAAGTCCTGGCAGGACAATGCCATCACACCGAGCAGCGAAGAGGCAATCAAGTCCGGCGATGCCTGAGTTTCCTGCTGGACGTAACGGATGGTCTCCTGCAATTCGTCAGGCAACACAGAGCAGGGGAACATCGGCGAAAGCAAGCACAGTGGCTGCGGCGCTATTTGCAAAGGCCGCAATTGAGACACTATCGCCAACGGTGGTTGAAAAAGTGAAAAATCACGCATCGTACTTACTCCTCATGCATCAGGATGAAATTAGCTTGGGGGCGTGCCGCAATCCAAGCCATGACGTCGTTCAGACTCCAGCCGACTGAAGCCAGCCCAAGCCTGATAGGCCTCGGAAAGCTCGGGTCAAAACGCCTGGACTTGGGGTTGATACGGTCGTAGATAGTTGACCGACTAAGGCCGAGCAAACTGCTCAGCTCTTTCATTCGAACAATCCGACCAATATTCTCTGTGTTATCCTTCCGGACCTGTTCTTGTACACCATTACGCATCGCGTCCTTCCTCTATACCTCATTGAGATTGGACGAATTAAACGCTGGTGAGACGAGTCTGTCATGGGGCCAATTTGCATAGGCAGAGGTAAGGGTTGTCAATAAATCATGTAAAAACATATAGTTACAGCAACATTGTGGATGCTTTCTGTAATGTGCTGGATCTCTATGAGCGAGGGGATAGATCCACCAAAATTGAGTCAAAGTTAAGTTTTGACACAAAGCAAAACGTATACACTGAGAAGCTATTTGAACGGCTCATGGAAGAGTTGTACCTTGAAAAGGATAAAGCAAAAAATGTCTTTGATGGTGCCACCATTTATTGCGAGTTATTGGTTCAATATATTTACTCCATACCCGTCACTTACGCCATCAGCAAAAATGACTTACATATCAAATTCAAAAATATTATCACCCCTCCCGTGCTGGCCATTATCGCCTTCGAACTCATTAACATTGAAAAAGACAATGTCTTTTACAAGACACTTGATGAAATATTAACATCATTCTCCTCCGACGAAAAAACACTCACGCGGTTAATCAAAACTAAACTGAAGGCTATCGTACTCTCCCAGAGAAATGACTACATTGAATACTCACCGCTGCTGGATTTCGTTGAAAACATCAAAGCTAATAGCAGGCCGAGACGAGATACAATAAACCAAAAAACTGACATGCTGATTAGAGGGAAAGATCATTTATCTCAAGACTGCCTAGTGGCACACAATGATATTAAAAAACAATATCATTGCTGCATGAATATATTGCGATTCGATGCTGAAACCTCGTTATTTGGTGCGTTGGCAAAGTGCTACCAGCAGATAACGTCCAACCATAAAGCGATAAAAGACAACGCACTCAGCGTGAACAACATTAATGTGAGTCAGGTTATAAGCACGATAAGGTCTCTGGGCGGGGGATATCAAAACGCGATAACACTGGTACAATCACACGAAATATCCAATCCATTCATGTTGAATATTGCTCAACTCATCCCCCATCAAATCAATCCATTACTTGAGGTTATCTACAGTGATTTACCTGAAGTAAAAAACCAAAAATTTAAGTCCCTAACGACAACCTTATGGCAGGCTTTAGGATATGTAACTCATAAAGGCGCCGAACGCTTACCGTATATTGACTTACAATCTACCCTGGAGAGATATCAAGCGTTTGACGATGAAATAGCACCATTGATACTCATTGTTAAGGCCTGCGGTAAAATACAGGACAACTCCCTGTCCGAAGCAATAGACATACT
>JBGSSQ010000141.1:0-16370 GCA_041736975.1 Gammaproteobacteria bacterium | reverse complement strand
TAGTATTAACACCAACGCCACCATGTATTGAATCATGACCACTTCCTGAATTGATGAAGGTGTTGCCGGGTCCTGCAATAATAGTATGATCACCAGAGCCGGCATAAATGACATCGTTACTACCAACGCCCTGAATAATGGCATGGTTAGCATCACCTAATTGTGTTATTGCACCATTGAAATTGCCACCCAACACGACATATTGCTGTACACCTAAATTGATGACAAGATCATTCAGACCGGTTCCGTTCAAATCACCTGTGGCACCGACTGTCGCTGTGGCTAAAAGCCCAGAAGAGTCGGTAATCTCAAGTCCTTGATTCGATGTCAGGGGTGTGATTGAATAATCAATCTGAGTGAGCGTTGGGTTGTTATTGCCGAACAGCACAAATACAGCACCCTTACCATGATTCGCTGCACTATCAACAAAGGCGATGTCGCCGATCCCATCACCATTAACATCACCTAGATACGCAATGCTAGTGATGTGAGTTGAAGACGAATTGGTGTGAACATACCCAAACGACTGCAAATAATTATTAAGACTACCCTGAGGAATAATTGAGGAATTTTCAACACCCGTTGTGGTCATACCACGAACACCGTCCATCAAACTGCTCAATGTATAGTTTAGTAGGACGGGGCTGGACGGTGGTTCAAAAACAACATGCACGGCATTTTCAACATTAATGACGGCACCATTCAAAGAAGTAAATGTTGTGTAACCGTCTAATGCCGTGCTGCTCACCCAATTATCAGTCGCTATTAAATTAACAGTGCCGTGGGCATCTCCATTGATGGTCATCAGATGTTCGTGTGACACTGAGTTTAAACTTGTCATGTTTCGTATCGTGGCAGCATCCAAAGTGACACTATTGCCATCCATATTTTGCAACGGTCTTAAATTAATAATATCAATTCCAGTGTATACATGACCACCCACAAAATTTACATGGGTGCCATCATATTGTAACCATAGTGTGTTGGCATCTCCAGATCCTGCGTAAACATGAGTATTCAATGCACTGTAGACTATGGTGTTTTTCCCAGAGCTACCTACAGATAGTCCGTTGATAATGTCGTGACCTGCACCGGTATTCACATAGGTAATTCCTGTGCCCAAATTAATGGTATGATTGTCAGATCCTGCAAAAATAACATCATTGGCACCCTTGCCTTGAATGATATTCACCCCAGTTACACCCGTTTGCGTGATCGCGCCGCTAAAGTTTTCACCAAAAACGACATACGTAGCACCGCTTCCACCGTAGCTTGGTTTGACAGAGCCTACATTAGTAGCGGGATTACCAAATACGATATCACTTAACCCATCACCATTAAGATCACCGCCGCCGCCTATGGTTGACGCATAAGTATGTGTGGTAAATTTTATAACTAAGCCTTCGCTAGTTTTTAAATGATTATAGTCTATAGTAGCAGGCATAGGATTTTTACTGCCAAAAATAATATAGGCTGCACCAGTTCCGTTAAAAGCTTTAGAATCGATAAAACCAAAGTCAGAAATACCGTCGCCGTTTACATCACCCAGATTAGCAATGCTGATGACGGTGTGTTGTAAGTTGGATGAGGTTAATGTAAATCCGTTAGTGCCATTGAGTGATTGTACATTAAAATCGGTGCCGCTAGTAAATAAACTACTACCGAAAACAACGTAGATAGTAGTATTTCCAGTCAATGAGTTAACGTCATTGAGCACAAAATCATCCGGGCCAGTGGCATTAAAATTACCGATATTAACTGGAGCACCTGTAAAGTGATGAGGTGAAAGAAAGGTGGCTTCTCCATTGTGGATTTGAAATCCTTGTGGTTGTCCAGGCGTTCCGAGTAGACTGGTATTAACCACAGCAGGAAAACCGGTGCTTGATCCAAAAATAACCGACACCGTATCTGAATAAGCATTCGCTGATGTTTTAAAAAGAATATCGTTAAAGCCACTGCCGTTGAGGTCAATTCCTGTTACTGTATTCGATGCACCGCCCGCGATGGAAGGGCTCACAATTTCAAACCCATTGACACCATTCAAGGCGCTGACATCGATGGTATCAACACTGTGTGGGCCACCAAAAAACACATAAGCTGTAGTTGTCCCTATGGCTGATGTTGCCGTATTCACTAGTACAATATCACTATAACCTGAACCATTGACATCGCCCACATAACCAGCATTGGTAAAGGAAGTGCCTGTAGCTGAAGAATTGGTAATAGACATGGCGCCACCTGTGCTCACAAGCTGATCCAGATTCGTTAACAGCGGGTAACCACTATGAGTACCAAATACAATATAGGCTGGGCCGGATGAGTTGTCCGGTGAAAATAATAGGTCTTTTACTCCGTCACCATTAAAGTCGCCAATGCTATAAATCTTTTCTTGGGATAAAGGATTGGTTGATGAATAAAGTTTCGAACCCTGTACATCAGTCAGATGAAACTGGCTGGTGAAAAGCGTCTTACCCGGCATGTAGTAAACAGCACCGACACTTGAGCCATCAGCGCGAGCGCCAGCAGACAGGGCAGCTAAAGCGCCAAATCCATTGCCGTTTGCATCAGGCAGAATGGTAACGGATCCCCCCAACATTCCAGGTTTTGTGGCGTTAAGAAAAAGATCCCCATTCAAAGCAAAGCCATGTGCGCCATCCAAATAGGTTTCTATAGTGACGTCGGGTTTTATGAATAGATTCTTCAGCCAATCAGAATTCAATTGTGTGGTGGTTTGATTTATTAAAGAATTTTCAAGTTGTGTTAATGAGGCTAAAAGTTCTGTTGATGAATCTGATGGGGTAATCGAATCATGCGATTGATGATCAGAATTATCATCTCCTTCGTTCACTGAATTAACCGAGATTGGTACAGGAGGTTCGTTTTGAACTTTAGTTTCAAGCCCGTTAATAATTAATTTTGGTGGATGGTATTCGAGTGAATCCCAGTTTTTTTGTTCTTGAATATCTGAGTGATTATAAGCGTTATTATTAACATGATTAATGGATAATGCATTTAGTGCTGCCAGTGTGCTAACAGCAGCAATTTCATGCGCTGTCATGTATGAGGTGTTTTCAGTTGATGCAATACTACCTGCGTGGCTATCTGAATCAGATAGCGAACCGACTCTTCGAAATTCAGCGCTAAGAACATCAGTAATAGCGGGACGAGTAACAATATCTTTAGAAGTCTGTATCTCTAGGCGATAATACTTTTGCGTGTGTAGACCTATGCCACTTTTGGTGCTGTGCGCGTAAATAGAAATGTCATAATCCCCAACCTCAGATGATGTTGGCATGCCTGATAGTAAATATCGCCCTTCACCTAAATGTGAAAATGTTAACCAGGAGGGCAGATTCCCATCATTTGTTTTAGCCAGTAAAACGTAATTCTCTTTGTCCTCACCTTGCAGTTGAAAATAATAGCCATACAAGGAACCTGCCATGGCAAGAGGCAGAGGCTCGCCTTGCCACTGAAAGGCAGAAGAGTTTGGGTGAATAATAACATCGTGTGTGCTGCCTTTCTCTGGGTCTCTTAATTGTAATTGAGGTGGTTCTAATCCGTGTACCGGTTTGGAAAAAAAGCCAAGTAAAATGGCAGAAATTTTTGTCATAGCATCAGGAGATTGAATCAGTAAATCATCCCCGCGACGATTTAAATTTTCAATTTTGAATTCATCGGCGTTTAAATTAAATATTTCGTCCGGTTGAGTATTAAAAGCACTTCCAGGTAATAGTGCTATGTTGTGATCATTTTTTTCACCGTTGGTCATCGAAAATGTAACAGTTAGGAGTTTATTCAGGTCATCGGCGAGAAATTCCCGATCTTGAAATTTAATGGCTGATGCGCCTGTGTTGGTATGACTAAAAAATTGTTTAAACTGAGTTTCAGCCATTCCACCGACGATGAGGTGTAGATCATCATCAACTCTTAAAATCGAAGAAATATCTGTAAAAGGCGCGCGACACTCAATGCTGCATCCCGAATCAACGGTGACACAGTCTCCTGGCATCACAGGCTCTGTTGCTTCAGATCCTTGAGTGCGTCTAACACTTATTAGGTTCATATGCCTCTACTTTGCCAATTCAACGGTTATCTCTCTTTTTATCAAGGCTATCAGCATAGTCTAGCTGGTAGCGACCATCCCTATAATAAGTGTAGATCAAAATCTGAATTTTTGTTGAATATGTCGTTAAGTGAGCAGATCGGCTCAGGGGCACCTCTCTGGCCACCTGCTGCTTTGTTGTTTCCCAGAGATCAGGTGTCCAAATAGGTTTGGGCTATTTTGGTATGCTTCAGTATGAGCTTCTGAATCACAGTCTAACAGTTCATCAATAACAGGCTAAGTGACAGAGTGATATAGACTTGCCTCTTTCCTGCCTTAAATAAATTCGTTAAAATCGATAATATGTGAAAAATAGGCAGTATCAATAAGATCTTTTGTCACCCCCCCCACGTGTATCAAGACTGCCTTACAATAATATTTTTTTAGTCGTTCGATGCGGTCAATTTTTTGTTGAACATCTTGAATAACGCAGGTGCCGATTTTATCTTGGGAGAATTTGCACTCAATCACATAAAGAATATTAAATTTTGTCTGAATGAGATAGTCAATTTGGCAACCTCGACGAGTTTTTGTTTTACGCTGAAGATACAGATTATCATTAACAATATCTAACGGATCAAGCCTAAGATTTTTCCAGATTATCTCACGATTATGTAAGATTAAATTTTCAAATTGTAGTCCCATCAGAGAGGGCCAATTTTGTAATGACAGTAAAGGCTTAGATTTTATGCTGTTGTTAGAAATACTGCTTAAGTTTGGTGCAATGCATCTCAAATAGAATCGCAGATAATTATCGTTCAACCTATATTGGCTGATTTGGATGTTTTTACCAGTACTAATATTCCATGCATAATCACGACGAATAAAGCCAGAAATAGTGAGCTCATGTAAGTAGTCACTTAACGGTCCCCCGCTTGGGTAATTAATCGCGTCAGAAATTTCCTTATATGCTTTGGGGCCGGAAGCTATGGCCTCAACAATATGCCGATAAACATCACCACGTTTACCAAATAGATCATGAAAGATTCTTTGATATTCTTTGACTAGAATGCCGTCACTAGTAAAACACAGTGATTGAATGTTTTCACTAGCAGAAATTGCAGGATTGATAAGTTGCAAATACCAAGGAACACCACCAGTTAGCGACAGAATCATAAAAAACTCCATGGTAGAGCCTTTAAATCCTAGTTCATTTAGCAGCTTATAGCAATTTGGAATTGATAGTTCCTCTAACGATATTTCCGAAGCAACACGGCCAAAAAATCCCGTGCTACTCAGAATATTCTTTTCAATCCAAGTAGAAACAGAGCCACACAAGACTAATATCAGCTGTGGGTTTTGACTGAAAAGATCATCCCATGCATTTTTTAATTTGGGTAAGAAAGTGGGATCATCCATTGCCATCCAGCTTATTTCATCGAATATGATTATCACTTTGCCTTTGGTGGTCAATTTGCCAAGCCAGTTAAACAAATCTTCCCAATCATCACTTGTTATAGGTGGGATATCAAAATGTGATTGTAAGCTTTTGGCAAACGCTTCACGTTGGTGTTGTGCTGTAATTGCACGTTCGGGACTCAACCCAACAAATCGAAAGTAAGCTTTGTGTTGTTTGCCAAATTCGATTAATAGTCGGCTTTTACCTATTCGCCGCCGCCCTTTTAAAACAACAAGTGATGCGGCCTTCTTATGGGTAAGGAGATTCAGCTTATCGAGTTCATCTTCCCGCCCAACGAAGGGTGTTTTGGAGGTATCTAGCACAGCCACATTCATTCTCCTTACGCAAGAATCATATTTCTCTATTCTTGCGTAAGTATACTACGGCCAAATAACTTACGCAAGAATACAATTTTAAGGCTACTGCGTAAGTTTCGGCGGCACAGAAAACTTACGTAAAAGTGCTTTTCAGGATCTTGCCTAAGTTTGGCCTTCGTAAGGATTATCAGTAAATATTCTGATATACTGTTTTCTGAGTCAGCTAAGCAGTCGCTGCTCATAATTCGTTATGGGTGGAGGAAAGTCCGGGCTCCGATGGACAGAGTGCCAGGTAACGCCTGGGAGGCGCGAGCCTACGGCTAGTGCCACAGAAAATAAACCGCCTAAGTGCCGTAAGGCACCGGTAAGGGTGAAATGGTGCGGTAAGAGCGCACCGCGCTGGTGGTAACATCAGTGGCAGGGTAAACCCCACTCGGAGCAAGACCAAATAGGGATCCCCGTAACATTGTTACACAGTGTGGTCCGCACTGGGATCCGGGTAGGTCGCTTGAGGTGTTTGGTGACAAACATCCCAGATAAATGACTGTTCTAGACAGAACCCGGCTTATCGGCTGACTCTCTTTTAATGTCGCTCTTGAACTGAGTGAGGCAGGACTTATAATAAGACGTTTGGTCTGCGCCAGATGATCTGGATTAGGTTGGACTCAGGATTGAGGAAATTAAACAATATGTTACGCAAAAGTCTCTTCGAGCCCGCTTGGTGGCTACGAAATGCCCACGCTCAAACTGTTTGGGCTACCATTATGCGCGCAGAAACGCCGCTAGTTTTGCAAACAGAACGCCTTGAATTGCCGGATAGTGATTTTATTGATCTTGTTTGGAGTGGTGCTAATGCGCATGAGCTGCACAAACCCATCGTTGTAATACTGCATGGTCTGGCGGGTAGTGTAAAATCACCTTATGCTCACGGGTTAATTGGCGCGCTATCAAATATCGGGTGGCGTCCTGTCTTTATGCATTTCCGTGGTAGTAGTGGTGAGCCGAATAGGCTGCCTCGTTATTATCATTCGGGTGATACCCAAGATGTCGCCTTTGTGGTTGCTCATTTGCAGCAAAAAAATCCTGGTGTTCCTATTGCCGCTGTTGGAATTTCTTTGGGTGGTAATGTTATTTTAAAGTGGCTGGGTGAAACTGGCGTGGATAATCCGTTGATGATGGCTGTCGCCGTTTCTGTTCCCTTCGAGCTAGATCAAGCGATTAAGACCATGGATCGAGGTTTTTCCAAGATATATCAGTATCAACTTTTAAAAGAGCTGCGAGTAGAAATCGAAAAAAAATTCAAAAGTGAAAATCTTCTTTGCCCTTTTGATCTTGGTAAACTGTCTAGTGTAAGAAATTTTCAAGAATTTGATAATTTAGTGACAGCACCACTGCATGATTTTACAGATGCTAATGACTATTATTTGAAATCAAGCAGTCGTCAATATTTATCGACCATTACTAAACCAACCCTCATTATCCATGCCGAAGATGATCCGTTTATGCCTAAGACAGTGATACCAGCAGCGACTGAATTATCACCAACCACCCTTCTAGAGATTAGTGAGTCTGGTGGACACGTTGGCTTTGTTGAAGGCAGCAAAATCGGCAAAGCAGAATATTGGCTTGAAAAACGCATTCCAGAATATTTTAATAGTCTGTGGAGGTCAGAGTAGTATGCCTTATTTTTTTGAGGGTAACATTCGTTTCAGCACATTATTTTTATGAATGAAATGATGATTGAGTGCCGCTAAAATATGTACAGAGATAAGGCCAATAAGAAACCAAACCGCGGTAACATGAATCTGTTTGGCTAGATGTTTTACGCTAGTATCGACTGGAATGAACGGCATAGGCAGCTCAAATAATCCGTAAAAGTTAGGTGTATAGCCGCCCGCGGTGGACTTGGCCCAGCCAGAAGCAATCATCACCCCTAGTAGCACATACAGTAAATAGTGCCCAAGACGCGAAGCTGTGCGCTCCCAGGATGCTACGGTGATAGGCAGCGTAGGTACCGGATTGCCCCAGCGCCAGTAAAGACGAAAAATCAAAAGCCCCATAATCGTGAGCCCCAATTCCTCGTGATAGCCCATCATTTGTGATTTAAGTGGCTCGTCAAAGCTTTCTCTGGTAAAGCCGATAATTAGCATGGCGATAACCGCTAAGGCCATAACCCAGTGCAATGATTTGCTGATGGAGCCGTAGGAATTCTGGGTGTTTCTGAGCATGATCATGGCATCCTTGGTTGTGAAGCGGAAAATAATGGCAATTTTAACAGCGATAGTGGGATTTTCCAATAGTGTTAGAACAATAAGGCGCTCCCCTCCCCTGGACATTGCCACGCTTGGCTCGCAATGACGGGGCGGGGTAGGGATTAGTGAATTAGTGGTGATTATCTTCTTTGGGAGATGATTTTTTAATGTGGCAGAGCTGTGCTGCGCGCATAGTACGGTAACGCTTTGTTTAGAAGTTTGGTAGAATACCTTTCTTATAGAGAGTAAATGCGATCCCATGAAACTAAGATTTTGGCTTCCTACATTGTTATTGATGATCCCTTTCCCCGGGCTTGCTGATGATTCCTGGCGGGAAGTGTCGTCAGCGCCATCAGCACCAGCAGGATCACCACCTAAGCAGCTTCAATTGCGCGACGCAATCCTGTTGGCTTTGCGCAACAATCCGCAAATTCAGTCAGCTCGTTTGCAGCGGGTTGTGGACCGGTTTGCTTTGGAAGTCGCGCGTAACGAGTTTTTGCCACATTACAAGTTGGCGGGTGATGCAACCTATGCTCAAGGCGAGTCGCCAGATTATCGTGCCAATCCCTCCATCACCTTGAAGACAGCACTGGGTACCCAGATCGCTTTGGGTGCGCAATCGACACTGAATGGTGGAGCAAATCACCATGCCAGCTTTACGGTCACGCAGCCTTTGCTGCGAGGGTTTGGTCCTACTGTTAATTTAGCGGGTTATCGCAATAGTAAAGACGCTGAAGAAGCCAATAAGCTCTCTATGAAAGAGCGTTTTCAATCCATCGTAACAGAAGTGGTTTCCGCTTATCATCAGGTGGTGCAAGATTACAATCTGTTAGATGTTGATCTGGCCTCACTCAAAGACTCCGAACAAACATTAGCGGCCACACATCTGCAGATAAAAGCAGGGAAGCGTCCTGAAACTGATATTACACAGCAGGAAGCCCAAGTGGCTCAACAGCGTTATGCTATTGCCCAAGACCGTAATACCATCGATCAAGATACGCAGAAATTATTGATTTTGTTAGGGCTTGATCCACACGCCAAAGTGACCATTGATAAAAAAATTGATTTGTCTTTAGGTGTATTACCGGGCAAAGAAGAGAGTGTCAAAGAGGCATTGTCCCACAACATTAGTTATCGTAAAAATCTAATTGACCTTAAATCAAAATACCGCGACCTTGAGGTAGCTAAAAATAATCAATGGTGGGATTTAAGTGTAACGGCAACAGACTCACGAAATGTTTTATCAGATCAGCAGGCGGCTGAAAATGCGGATAGACGCGTTGTGCTGAATCTGGATATTCCGCTTGATGATAAGCCTCGGCAGCAAGGCTTGGTAACGGCAAAAATTAGCCTCGATCAATTCAAAATAGATCTGAAAAACACAGAACGACAATTAGTCAGCGATGTTATTACAGCACTGCGAAACTTAACTGCGCAACGTCAACAGATTAGTTTGGCAGAAAAAAGTGTAGATTATTCGCGTGAAAGCTTGCGTATCGCACAAAAAAAATTCCAATACGGGCGCTCCAGTATGTTTGAAGTGACTTCATTGCAGCGACAGCTGACTTCGCAAGAGCAAACTTTAGTGAATCAGAAAATTGCCTACCTCAATACCATGGCACAATTTCAGCAAACGTTGGGCACCTCGCTAAAGCGGTGGGGCATCGAAATTACTTACTAAAATGGAATCCCGATGAATAGCTTGTCAAAATCTTTAGTCTTGTTAATGTGCTTTTTTGTATTCACCTTAAGTGGTTGCGGCAAAAAAGCCGAAAATAATAAGGTGGAACACGAGCGTATAGTGATAGTGCAGAAAAAACCGGATTTGGTGGTGCTTCCCTATACAGGAAAAATTAGTCCTGCACAGGTGGTTGCCGTCACTTGTCCTGAAGAAGGCACTGTGTCTAAAATTAATTTTAAGTATGGTCAAGAAGTTAATAAGGGACAGTTTCTGCTAGCGCTTAATTCAGTCAAGTTGGAATCAGACTTTCATGAAAATGTTTCTAATTTTTTAAAAGCTAAGGATCGCTATTTAATCAGTCTGGTGAGTTTTGACGGTTCTAAAGAGCTGTATAAAGAAAAAGTGATTTCACAGCAAGAATTTAGCAATGAAAAAAGTCAGCACGAAAACAATGAGCTTGCTTATATAGATGCGAAATTTAAATTAGAGAAAATACTTGAGAATGTTCCTGGCTTCGATAAAAGCATCGAAAAGCTTAATTTGCAAGACATTAAACGAATTGAACATATTTTTTCTACCTCGCTTGAAGATTTACGGATCTCAGCGTCGGCGGCGGGGATAGTCTTATATCCAGTACAAGTAAAAGCTGATGATGGCACCGGAGAGCTTGTGGTAGGTTCTGAGGTTAAGAAGGGCCAATCGCTACTGTCTATTGGTGATATGAGCTCTATTAGTGTTGATTTTAATATCAGTGAAACTGATATTAATCGTGTTAAAGAGGGGCTGTCGGTCACAGTATCTACCTCGGGTGCTCACGGTACTACATTAACCGGTCACGTGAAATCTGTTGCAGTACAAGCGAAAATTAGTCGTGGAGTTTCTGATGTTGCTACATTCCCGGCTACTGCGATTGTAGAAAAAATCACATCTGAGCAGCAAGCGCATCTGCGTGTGGGTATGTCCGCAAAAGTGATGGTGAAAATTCCTGGCAAGACTGAAATGATGGTGCCAATTTCAGCTATACATGCGGAGCGTGGTAAACGCTGGGTGATAGTTGTTGATAAAGGCGGCAAACATCTAAAGCGCGAAGTACGTACCGGGCGCACCACTACTAGTGATGTCATTATTACTGAGGGCCTAGAAGCGGGAGAAAAAATCATAGTGCATGATGTTGCTGTGATCGATGATGAGATGGATGAAGATGATTGAGTTAATCAATATCTACAAATCCTATTTTCTCGCGGGTAAAGAAGAGCCGGTCTTGAAAGGCGTTAATTTTAAACTGCTGGACGGTGATATGGTCGCTTTGATGGGGCCATCGGGTTCTGGTAAATCCACGTTAATGAATATCATTGGCTTGCTTGATCACCCAACAGCGGGAACGTATAAATTAAATCAAGATACCATTGCCTCTTTTCAAAGTGATCAATTAGCAGACCTCAGAAATCGTTATATTGGCTTTGTGTTCCAATCGTTTTTTTTGCTGCCAAGACTTACGGCACTACAGAATGTCATGTTGCCACTCATCTACCGCAACCTTTCCCGTGAGCAAATGATCACTATAGCTAAGCAAAAGTTAGAGCGAGTTGGCATGGCTGATTTAACACACCATAAGCCTAGTCAGCTTTCTGGTGGTCAACAACAGCGTGTCGCTATTGCACGCGCACTAGTGGGTGAGCCCAAAGTTATTTTGGCTGATGAACCCACCGGAGCCTTGGATGCTAAAACCAGTCAAGAAGTAATGAATTTGCTGACGCAGCTTAATCAAGATGAAGGGGCGACCATTATCATCGTTACCCATGATCAAGAAGTGGCAAGCCAATGTAAGAATATCTACCGAGTGCGTGATGGGAGGCTTTTTCAAGATGCGAATTAAAGCCCATCTGCGGGAATCTTTGGGGAATTTGCTGAGTGCAAAGCTACGTTCTTTTCTGGCTATTTTAGGTGTGTTAGTGGGAACGGCCTCTGTAGTCGCATTGATTTCTGGAGGGCAGTTAGCAACAGAGCACGCCTTGGCTCAGTTTAAAGAGCTGGGTACAGATTTACTGGCCATTACCTTACAAGACGCCAGTCGTGATCAAGCAAAGGATACGGATAAGGACGGCGATGCAGAAAAGCTTGATAATCTGGTGCAAAGCATAAAAGAAGTTGAATTAGCAGCACCTTACGCCATTGATTTTACATCGATATATTATGAGGGCAATCAGCTGCGAGGCAATATTGTCGGTGCGACAGAAAATTTAAAGACAATATTAAAATTGAAGTTAGTCATGGGGCGTTTTATTTCTGATTTAGATGAAAAGCAAAATTACGGTGTTCTGGGTTACAAAATTTACGAAGCCTTAAAGGGCTTGGGGCTTTTTGAAGTACTCGGTCAGCAAATACAAGTGGGTGACCGCTATGTTACTATTATCGGTGTGCTAGAAAAAACGCCAGAAAATATGTTTTTTCTTGTTGATGTTAATAATGCCATCGTACTTCCATCACCAGCGGCATTGTCGTTGAATAGCTATGTTAATTTGAGCAATATCGTGTTTAAGGTGAAAGAAGGCCAAGAGATTAGTCAAATTAGAGAGGTGTTGACAGAAAAGTTTGCTCGTATTTTTCCTGATAAGAAAATCTTTTTTCGTAGCCCTCAAGAAATTATCAATAGCATGAAAAAGCAAAATGAGACATTCACGCTGCTGCTTGGATTCATTGGCAGTATCGCCTTGATTGTTGGCGGAATAGGTGTGATGAACATTATGTTGGTTTCCGTGGTCGAGCGCCGTCGTGAAATTGGGGTGCGTATGGCAGTGGGCGCTAAGCGCCGAGATATTCAGATTATGTTTTTGACAGAAGCCGTTGTACTCACGTTGTTCGGTGGCTTGTTGGGGGTGATTACAGGCGAAGCTGTTGCTGTTATCACCGCCTTGATTAGCCAATGGGAATTTCATTTGTATATCTTCCCGCTGATTGTGGGTTTCTGTGTCTCTGCCTTAGTGGGCATGTTTTTTGGTTTTTACCCAGCCCGCAAGGCTTCTCTACTGGATCCTATTGAAACCTTGAGAGCTGATTAGCTGAGTCAACGTGGCAAGATTTGAATTCATGTGCTATGTTTAATCGGACTCAGTCAGCTTTTATGGCCACAGATCTATTAGAGAGTGCGTAGCGAAGCTTTAGAGGCTGAATTGTTATACCGTTTAATTGAAAGGAGACTTTTATGCGTAAAATGATACTAGGGATGTTAACAGCTCTTGTAATGGTTTGCTCAATTGGAGCTAAAGCCGCTGCAGAACCTGTAGGTGTTGTGGATTTCCAAAAGATAAGCCAGGCTATTTCATTTCAGGAACTCTTCAAAAAGAAAATGGAAGAGAGTATGAGTAATTCACGTCAAGAAATTGAGGCGCTGACCAAAGCTATGCAAGAAAAGCAAAAGCAGTTAACGGATTCAACGAAATTAACCGATGAACAGAAAAAACTTTTAACTGACGCTGTTGATGAGCAAAAGAAAAAATTGAGCGAGAAGCAAGCTGAGGTGCAGAAAAGTGCAATGGCTTTGCGTACGGATTTTACAAAAGAACTGAAGCAAAAGGTTGAAGATGCCACTGGTCGAGTTGCCGCTAAGCATAACCTATCTATGGTATTTCAAAGCAATAGTCTCGCTTATGCGGCCGATAAAATTGACCTTACTGATGAGTTAATTGCTGATTTGTCATCGTCATTAGGCGTAAAGCCAAAATCCGAAGCTGAGCAGCTTCAATCACAAAAAGGTGCAGCCGCAAGCATCATGCAAGCGCGACCAATGAAACAATAATCTTTGGTTTATAGGTAATAAAAAACAGAGGGGGAGCACAAGTGCTTTTCCTCTGTTTGTTTTTGAAGGATTCTCTTAATGAAAATAGTGATTCTGGGTGCGGGTCAAGTGGGGTCTACCTTAGCTGAGAATCTTGCTGGTGAACAGCACGATGTTACGCTTGTTGATACCAACGAGACGCTATTGAGAGATATACAAGATCGACTAGACGTTCGCACAGTTCATGGTAGTGGTTCTTATCCAGAAGTCTTAAGACAAGCAGGTGCGGATAGCGCCGATATGCTAATCGCAGTGACTGATAATGATGAAGTCAATATGATCGCTTGCCAGGTTTCATATTCTCTTTTTAATACCCCTTCAAAAATCGCTCGTGTTCGTTCGCCCCATTATTTTATTCGCGAAGAATTATTTGGTGAAGGCAGTTTGCCTATCGATGTATTTATCAGCCCTGAAACATTAGTGACCAACTATATTAAAGAGCTTATTGATCATCCAGGCGCATTACAAGTGCTCGATTTTTCAGATCATAAGGTTAAATTAGTTTCCCTTAAACCTCAGTATGGCGGCCCACTTGTTGGTAAATCTCTTAAAAAATTGAAAGAATATATTCCGGGTGTTGAAGTGAGAGTGGCAGCTATTTTTCGCGACAATGGATCCATACCGCTGAACGGTTCAACTGTCATTGAAGTGGATGATGAAGTTTTTTTCATTACAGCGAGTCAAAATATTCGCGCTATTATGGCCGCTTTAGGCCGTACCTACCGCCCTTACAAGAACATTATGATTGGTGGCGGTGGTAATATAGGCAGTAGTTTAGCCGCACAATTAGAAAATGATTATCAAGTTAAAATCATCGATCGAAATAGACCCAACTGTGAACACCTAGCAAAGAAACTCACTAACACTACGGTGTTGTGTGGTGATGTCGCTGATAAAGAATTACTGTTCAATGAGAATATCGAGGAAGTCGATATGTATTGTGCCGTCACCAGTGATGATGAAGCCAATATTATGGCGGCGTTACAAGCCAAGCGCATGGGCGCGCGACAAGTCCTGGCGCTTATCATGCGTCCAGCTTATATTGATTTAATTGAGGACGGGGAAATTAATATTGCCATCTCACCTCAGCAAGCCACTATTAGCAGTATATTAGCACATGTGCGCAGAGGCGACGTGGTGAGTGTTCACTCCCTGCGACGTGGGGCTGCGGAGGCCATAGAGGCTGTTGCCCATGGGGATGAAAAAACATCTAAAGTGGTGGGGCGAACACTAGAAGAAATTAGGTTGCCAAAATCGACAACCATGGGCGCTATAGTAAGGGCCGGTGAGGTAATTATCCCTCACCATGACACTTGTATCGAATCGGGTGATCATGTGATTTTGTTTGTCTCTGATAAGTCGCATATCCGTGAGGTGGAAAAAATGTTCTCCGTCAAAGTGACTTACTTTTAATCCTAAGCTTCACCGTGTGCTGTATCCCCGGTCACAATTTTTATAGGTGTACAGCCTCAATCGACATATATTATACGGCATTCAATGGGGGGGGGCTAGTATGTGCTCTTGGGTATTTTAGGCACTTAATGGGCGTTTGAGCCATAGCTTGGCGACATTATCTGGGTAAAATCTAGAAAATGTCGTACAGTTTCGAGATTGAAAGGAGAAAATGGCGTGCTAAATCGACTTTTACAGCTTCCTAAGGACCAACATTTGTTCCTACTCGGTGCGCGAGGTACCGGTAAGACGACTCTGCTGCAGCAGCAGTTTGGCAAAGAGAATACTTTGTTGATCAGTTTTTTGGATCCTTCTCAGGAAAATCGTTTTGTTAGCCAACCTAACGAGCTTCGAGCTGTAATCATCAGTATGCCTACACATCAAACACACATCATTCTTGATGAAATTCAAAAGGTGCCAGCATTGCTTGACGTTGTCCATGCTTTAATTCAAGAAAAAATACCACTAGGTCGCTACGAATACCTATTCAAAAAGGCACCAGTGCCTATGGTGAAGTCTTTGAACACTTTATTATTCTCGAGTGCAAGAAATTAGCAGAGTCTTATCAGTTAGATTATCGCTTTTCATGTCTCGCAACTAAAGATGGTGCCGAAGTTGATTTAGTGGTTGATAGGCCTGGAAAGCCATACTTGCTCATTGAAATTAAAAGTTCTGAGCAAGTTAGGCCGGAGCAGTTAACCACACTTTCGAAATTAACTGATGATCTAGGAAATGCAGAAGGTGTTTTTTTCTCTCAAGATCCCTATAAAAAACAATATGAAAAAGTCACTGTTTATACTTGGCAAGAGGGTGTCAAGAAATATTTTATTCCGCAAGATTGTAGTGAGGACGTCCTAGGTAGCAATAATTGACGACTCAGTAGATTTTTTGCAGTATTATTCTCTGTGATATTTCACGCGTTTAATACAAGCTAGTAAATTCTTTAGAGGTTATTATTGTTATTGAATTCAGTCGCTTCATAGCAAGGTTTTGCGTTTGTCAGAGCAGTTCCTAGTCTTTCTGAACAGTATCGGTGTAAGCTTTCAATAGCTATAATAAACTTTTCGTGTACCTGTTTATTAATGGAACTAGGGTTTATCATTGTAAGTATTCTCTGGCCTGGTGTTTGAAAATGCCTGTGTTGAATGTAGCAAAGGCTGCGAAATCCATTGTCGCCACAAACAAGCATGTTGTCCTGATCTGAATCCAATAGAGGTAACTTCATAACCAACAGTTTGTTAAGGTACTTGTTTTTCATCAGTGCCATAATTATTTGCATATCCAATGAGTCATTTTTGTGGTCAGTGCCCTTCAATCCACCTTGTCGCCTCA
>JBGSSQ010000118.1:0-3692 GCA_041736975.1 Gammaproteobacteria bacterium | reverse complement strand
GCTGCCTTTGTGATAATGTATTTACTCTTCATTGTGATCTTAGGCATCCCCATGATGTCCAGTGAAATCCTTATTGGTCGTCGCAGCCTAAAAAATCCTGCCGACGCTTTTAGCACTATCGCTATTCAAAGCTTAAGAAGTCCTCGCTGGTTTTTGGCTGGTATGCTACAAATCCTAACTGGGCTGCTGATTCTTACCTACCACAGCGTTATTTCTGGCTGGTTATTACACTACACTTTTCTCTCGGCCAAAGGTGACTTTAAAAACATGACCAGCCAAAGTGCCAGTCAAACATACCACCTTTTACAGAGCAATACTGTCAATATGGCATTCTGGGACACCCTCTTTATCATAGCCATTGTTACTACCATTAGCTTAGGCATACGACGAGGCGTAGAAAAAGTAATGATTGCTGCGCTACTCACATTAATCATTTTAATACTCACACTTAATATTTATGCGTTCGAAACATCGAGTTTCTACAATGGATTAAGCTATCTTTTTCAGCCTGACTTCAGTAAGTTAACACCACACAGTATTTTAATCGCCTTAGGTCAAGCTTTTTTTAGTTTAGGCATAGGCACAGGCATTATGCTAACCTATGGTACCTATGTCACTAAAGACACCCCTATTATTAAATCCTGTGCCATCATTTCTTTTAGCGACTGCATTATAACACTCCTCATCGGCATGACGATCTTTCCATTGGTGTTTGCCAACAACTTATCACCCGACTTAGGGTATGGTTTAATTTTTCAAACTCTACCTCTCGCTTTCGGCCACATGTTCTCTGGCCGCTTTTTTGGTACACTCTTTTTCATCATGCTAGAATTCACCGCCTTTATTTCCGCCATCGCCTTACTCATGCCCTCAGTTTTATACTTACGTGAAGCCTTTGGATGGAGTCGCACCCGCGCTGCTGCCTTCGCGGGCCTCGTTGTTTGGATAATCAGCTTATTCCTTGTCGGCTCTTTAACATTAGGAAATAATATAAAAATACTCGATAGGAGTTTCTTTGAGTTTATAGATTTTCTGGTCAGTGCTATCTTGCTACCTATAGGTGGACTTTTGGTGGCTGTTCTGACCGGGTGGATTATGTTTCGTAAAGATACGTCTGATGAACTTGCAGTAAACCCACGCGAGATGGCATTCCGCAGCTGGCGATTTGCTATCCGCTTTTTAGCGCCTATCGCTATCACTTTTATATTACTGCATTTAACCGGAGTCGTGTAAAATACACCTTTCCTACACGCTGAGTTAAACCATTACAATTTAAGCAATCTTCTGCCAATAAAAAAAGTCACATCGCCCTTTTTAGCCTAACCTACCTTTAAGCATTATAGATAAAGCACACTTAATTTTATGGCCTTAATTTTTCGACTACAAACTTTTCAAAGTTGTTGACAGCCATATTATTCTCCAGGTGTTTGAGCAAAGAAATATGAGTATCATCGAGTTTTGGAATATCCGCATCAGTTCGTATTATTTCTAGGTAACCTGGAATCATGTTACGGGGTAATACAGTAACACCCATACCGGCTTTAACAGCAGCAATTGTTCCCGCGTAGCTGTGGCTAGAAAACACAATACGCCATCTTCTATTTCTTTTTTCTAGAGCCTCAATTGCACGATATCTGTAAACACAGGGTTGCGGCGATAATACCAAAGGAACTGGCACATCTTCATCTCGCTCTAAAAGATCTCGATTGCCAACCCATTCAAGTGCCTCTGACCAAACATCTATACCATTGGGAAAGTCTTCAGGTTTGTTCATCTTTACGAGTACAAGATCGAATTCCCTTTTCTTAAAGCGCTCGAATAGATTAAGTGTTAAGTCACATTCAACATTAAGTAAAATACGTGGATGTAAAGATACATATTCAGTTAAAACTTCTGACAAAAACACACTGGCAAAATCTTCTGGCAAGCCAAAACGCACCTCTCCCTGAAGCTCGGGTTGCTTAAAACGATCCATAGCATCGTGATTTAACTTAATAATTTTCCTGGCATAGCTCAGCAGAATTTCACCTTCAGCAGTTAAGCTTAGGTTTCTACCCCTGATAAAAAGTGGTTTTCCAATTTGATTTTCTAACTTGCCGATTTGTTGGCTGACAGCAGACTGGGTGCGAGCCACTTTTGTTGCCGCCCGGGTAAAGCTGCCTGTTTCTGTAACAGCGAGAAAACACTCCAGTGTAAGCGCATCGAAAGCCATGATTAAAAAACCTAATAGGTTAAATTAGAATTAAGCGTTTGGCTTATATTGAATTATCTTATATACAATGTCAATCTTAATGCTATTACTAATCATGAGCTAAAGTATGTTAGGCACTGAACACCCGTTTTATATTGATTGCAAAAATTATTCAATAATGGCTGGATGCACTTGATTTGTCGTGGCCCTCAAAAAGTTGCTATTACTAGCACCATGGGCTCAGCGTCTCAGTGTTCAACTCGCCATGTTCTAACTCACTGAGCTTTTGACAAGCGCGACCATGCAGATTCTGGGCTTCGACATCTTGAACCGACTCAAGCAGACGTGTAACCTCAAGGAACTCATCTTTACTGAAATGACAATGCGCTTTAGACATCAGTGCTGGCAAAGCATAGGGGTGGGGCTCAGCCGACAACTGATGCGCTCGAGCAAAGGCTTGGTCTGCTTTCTCATAGTGTTTTAGTTGATAATACGAGTGCCCAATCACCAGATAACAAGCCCGCTGCGCGAAGTGCCCCACAAGAGTGAGCGCCAACTGTTCATAACTTTTTATACTTTCAAGAAATTCATCCGAAATTTTCATACATTCACCTTAGCTAAATTTATTTTAAGCGAGCATAATGCCATTAAAAAGCAAAAAAAACAATAGTTGTTTCTCTCTGGATTGTCACGCTTCGCTCGCAATGATGGTAGAGGGCAAGAATTGATTGCCGGTGCTGACAGTACTCACCTGACCACCTCACCACTCAACCATCTGACTACACAACTTTACATTCAGTTGCCTAATCTGACCAGGAACGTTATGCTAAGACCATATCAAACCAAAGGGATGTAAAATGCTCAAAAATAGCTATGATTTTCTATTAGATTTACGATCATTTCAACTCAAAACAAAAATCAACAATGCCACAAGCATAGTTAACACCCTAACAGCACAAAGAGTCGCACAAGTTAAGATTAAACAGAGAGATCTGGTCTTGTTGTCAGATTACTTTAAAGCCTTGGTGGAAAACTCCCACATTACTGAGCTTGAGTTCAACGAAAATTTACGCACTAGTCACGCAACGGCCTTGCTCGCTCTACTTGAAGAAAACACCAATATTACAAAAATTCACCTACCAAGCGGCAGTCTACCTAAAGCAAAAGGCAGTGAAAACCCACTTTTAAAGAAGCTATCAGACGCATTACTTGAGAATGAAAAACTTAACACTATGGCAAACCCTGGACAATTGGATGAAATGGCAACAGAAATCCACATTAGTAATACCCACTTACTTTCATGCCAGAATTTTTGTCGCACCTTGATTGATCATTCATCAGTACAAAAAATTTACATTAACACTAGCATCACAGAACACCAACTCAACAACCTTAACAATATTCTGCGTTATAATCAGAACATTACTGACGTAGTGATAAACGGACAAGATGTCACCAACGTAAATAATACAAAGACAAAGTCAGCACAATCATCACTAGC
>JBGSSQ010000103.1:0-5273 GCA_041736975.1 Gammaproteobacteria bacterium | reverse complement strand
AGTTTTTAACGGCTGAAGCTGAGGCGATGGCGGTGGAGGCCTGGATCGAGCGGTATGAGGCTAGGTCAGCTCAAATGGATGCGATATTAGAGGAACATGGCGCCGCACTTAAAGCTCTGAAGCAGGAATTAAACTCTCAGGATGTCGCACTTAACGTTTTTCAAGGTGAATTAAAGTCTCAGGGTGCCGCACTTAACGTTCTTGGTGTTGAAGTTAAGGCGTGTGGTGTGGAACAGCAAAAAAATGTTGCAGAAGCTAGAGTGCTTGCGGCCGAAATGGCTTCTCTAAAAAATTTAGTGATGGGGTGTATTACAAACCAAACGTCGCCTAGCAACGATACAGAGGACTTTTCTCAAAATAACAATAATGAACCCGCAACACTGACGTTAGCTAAGGATCTAAGTTCCACTCCGGCAGCAGTGAGACCACCGTCTCTAAACCCTCGCGTACACACGCCGCAATTTTTTGCTGCGACAAATGTCGAAGGCACTGATGTGACAGAGGATAGCAGCGACGAGCGGAAGGATGAAGAAGAGACAGGGAAGCGACAAGCAGAACAAATCAATACCTCAGCCGATACTGAAGACTCTTTAACATCTCTGGGATTACTCTAACGACACCGACATACTGATACAGCGGAGAAAGAATACGATGGCCACTAAACCGAGACAGCGAACGGCCTACAGCACCAATCGCCTAAGCCTCTACTACACCGTGGTTTTTGACTCCATGGATCACTTCACTTTGCGCCTAGACTTAAGTGCTTACTATCTACAAGCTCCTCTCAAGGACTGCCAGTGGGAAGAGTCCGTAGAGGACATTCTTAACCGCGTCAACGCGTACCGCTCAGCGTCATTTTTTAAACGCTGGTCTTTGCGCTGGAGCACGCCAATAGCCAGTGATGAAGCCAAACTCCAGATGATCAGAACCGCGTTTTACGAGCAAACACGAACCGGCCATCAGTGCCAAGTTGGGGACACAGTGGTTAAGGAGAGAGCGCTCTCCCCCCCCCCCACTTGAAAAGGCAATTTTTCATATCGCCGCTGAAAGCAGTTTCCTCCGATTCCAATCACCGCCTATTAAGATTACAGAATCACTCTCCATTCTGCATTTAGTTTATCGCCTGTAGGGGCATCGTAATACGAAAGTAATGTTTCCGCTACACTACCGGGGTTCGCATAATCACTAGGCGTTTTGTTGTTATTATCTGTTATTTGTAATGTTTCAGGTTTGAGTTTATAAAGAACTTCAATTAGACGTTCTTCATCACTCATTACTGCATAATGAATTGGAAGCTTTCCTGCAAGATAATCGGAGAGGCAATAATCGATCCCATATTGAATCAATAACTCGAGTTTCTGCACTTTAACATTATAGTCGCCACCACAATTATTAATGATCACGAACACAGCATTCCAGCCTGTGGTTGTGATGATATCATGAATGATAGTCGGTTTTGCTGCGATCAATAGTGTGAGAATTTCTCTATCAAGCAGCGAAGTGGCTGCCCAATGATGGATGGGGCTCCAGAAATCAGTGTCAACCTCATCAATTAAATTGGAGTTATTGAGTAATTGCGCTACTCTGGGTCGATCGTGTAGGCGAATAGCACTGAGTAACTGTGTATAGGCAGCAGCGGGTTGAGCTTTAAAAAAAAGTAGTTTGTTTTGTTTTATATTTCTACTGTTTTCAATTGAAGCTTGGAGTGGGTTGACTCTAGGAAGCCCGCCACTTCTGAGCTCAGCAATCGAATTATCAATCTGTATAAGAGTTTGTGTTCTTCCCCCTAAGTAGCCAGAGAAATAGGCTAAGAGGCGTGAGCATTTATCTCGATGTAAGGTGAAAATTGATCGAGACTTTACTTTTTGCCATACCGCTATATCACTCTCTTTTTCAGGATTATCCGAAAATCGATTGACGACTATATGGTCTGAGAAAAAACTCCGCAGATTTTTAATGAAATCTTGCCAAGGAGGTGATGTTCCATAAAAAAGAGAATTGTCGATTTCGTCATTGTAACGTTTAACGAAATAATCAAATATATCGCAAATAAAATCATAGCTATCATAGTATTCGTGATCTATCAGTTCGCAATCATCAATTGTAGTAATAAGGTTGCATACTTCTTTTAGCAGCAGGTTTTCAGCTTTGGCTTCACCATTTTTTATAAAGCATTTATAGATGCTAATCAGACGTTCAACTTCAGCGGCATAATTGACGGCTGTAACTAAAACATTGAAAATGTTAGCTTGTTGTTTATTAGTGCTGTATTCGCCAGGTAGTAACTTACGAGCAACAATTTGTTGATATGATTGCTCATGAATGTAATCATTGCGCCAATATTTTACGCAGCGCAACAGGAAGCTTAGCATCGCAGACTTTAGCATATCAGGATTCTGGTAGATGGCTTCGATGTGATCAGTGAAATGTTGATTTAACATGGTGAAATTAGAATCACTTCTTTTGCTATAATCAGACAGTTGTATTGTTTTTGTTTCATTTTCACCAGGACCATTGATAGATATTCTAAGATTATGAGTCCAGACATTTTTAGAGAGTTCATTCAAAAAGTTTTCGGATAGGTTATTCTTTTCCAGAATTAATTCACCTGCTGTTTTAAGTTGTGAAATCAGCAGAACTGCACCAAAATCGGTGATATGGTTGCTAGATAAATCTATACACGTATTTTGTCGCAAACGACCAAAAGTGGGTAACAGTTCAATAATATGGCTGTCATACAAATTGAGGTAGCGAAGATTTAGCGCTCCATCAGCATGGGTAATAATCTGAGAGGAAAGTTGTTCGAAATCAATAAACTGCATGTTAAATCTCCAAAATTAGTGGTATTGTTGATCATTGCTCGAAGCTAGGTAGGTGCTCTGGTCAATGGAATTACCTGGCTGCCGAAGCAGCCAGGTAAGTAAAGGCTTAAGGTTAGTTAAATTGAGACTTTGGTGGAGTGGATGTGCTATTAGACTCAGCAGGTGTAGCGGCTCGGTCGAAGAAGCCCAGGAATCGGCGACCACCCTGTGACGAAGCCTCTGTTCCAATCAACGTAGTAGGTGGGGCAGAAGGGGAAACAGACGCACCATTTTCAGCTAAAAGTTGATTATACGCTTGCGCAAGCTCTACCATACTGCGTTCAAGTTGCCTAATTCTCGCATCAGAGGCTTTATGCACATCAACTTTGTCTTCAATTCGTAACATAACCTGATGAATATCTGCAAATAGTTCCTGACTATCAGGCATAGTGATGCAGATGTCTTCAACATTATGCTTAAATGCAAAAACAGCTTGACGAATAATCTGTTCAACGACGCCCTTAAAGGACCCTTGATCTAACCGTATATCTTCATTAATCTTTGAAGTAATCGTACTGTTTAAAAGTTTGGTTACATAAGTGCCGATGAGTAAATTAATGGCATTATTCTGTTGATCACGAATAACGCTATTAACTGCTGCTCGTTTTAAGTTGATCGGAACTGGCATGTTTTCTATGATGACTGGTATTACATCGTCACGAAACAGTGAATTCACATCAGCCATAACTTTTTTGTCAAACTGGGTATAATTAGCCACTAATTTATCAACAGCCTCAAAGGTAACATCTTTGCGAATATTCCCTGCTTGCACTGCAACAAAGATAGATTTAAACTTTTCGTTGAGGGCCGGGTAGCGCGACAGGTCATCGAGTATGGTTATATGATTAATAAGTGACTCTCTAAACTTTACTAATACTTGCTCTTGCATGACGTTGCCGAGCTTACCTGCCTTGCTATCTTCCAGTAAAATCTCTTTTAATACTTTAGTTAGGTGCGCTTGTATTTCTTTGAAGTCAGTTGGATTTTTTTGCCATAGATCAAGCAATTCGTTTTCCAGGTGTCTGGTATAGTACTGAAGTTGCTCATTGGACACTTTTGCATTGCTTGAGCCCTTCTTAATAGCGTCAGTAAAAACACCAACATGTCTAACGATGCAGCTATCGACATAATCTATAAATAGATTTTTTCTACTGCTATCTTTATTATTCCATATTCTCATTAGGTGAGTAACGGCTCGTTCATCAAGGTCACGCTCTAATGCAGGGCACATGTTCTCGAGTCTGTTTTCTTTCCAAAGTTTTAAAGCCCTATCGAGAACAAAGCCATAATGTTTCAATAAATCTCTATCTAAAGTTTTAAATGAGGATTCATTTCCAAGTTTTTGGAGTAAGGTATTTAAGCTAACTATAGAACCTTTTTGGGCAAGCATGTTCATGCTCAGGCCATGTTTTGCCAAATCATCAGAAACCGTCATCAAGAATAAGTTTTCGATGCTGTTGCCAAGTTGTATATAATTTGCCAGGTCAGTAGTTCGACCTTCGCTTAACATGCGCGTAACCGGTTTAGATGCTTTAATAAATTTTGAATGCATAATAAATCTCCTGAAAGTTGTAAAAAAAGATAGTTTATGTATTTTTTAAACTCAGTGAAAGCCGTAGAATTACTGTAAAGTCCACACGCTAGAGCGTAATACTACGGGTTGTTAAACAAAACCCTATGCAATAGGATTCCACCTACATTAATGACAACGTTAACTAGGAGATAGGACATGCAACATTACGAGAATTCAGCTTCTGTTCTAAACTTAAAGATAATTGAATCATTAATTTCAGGTTTAATTAGACAGCATTTACAAATAAGAATGACGGATCTGAAGCCGATAGACGAAAAGCCTACCAGAACACCTATCACTTTGAATTATTTCGTTAAAAAAAAGCGTTTTTTTATCATTACTAAAAAAAGTATTGTTTCTGTATCAAAAAGACAGCTCGAATGTATGCAGTGTTTGATCGATGGCATGACAAGTAAAGAAGCTGGCAAGTTACTCTGTTTGTCGACACGTACTGTAGATGCTTATATTGAGATTATCCGTAATAAATTAGATTGTAAGAACCGAATTCAGCTGGTAAGAACACTATTGGATTAAGAACATTTTTCTTGTATTTGCGAAATTCAAATGTAAGAGTGTCACGATAAACTATAGGGCTAAAAGAATATAATAATATAAAAAAATCCTGCGGTGATGATTTTCAAGACACAATGCTTATTCGCGGTAATCTGAGCGCGCGCTCTTTTGAGGCGATGTCTTCAGATGACATTGAATTACAACTCGAGCTATATATTCCTGCAATGCTGGGCGATACAGAGCAAACAGACATAGTAAACAGACAAGCTGGACTGGAAGTAGTTCAGCGTTTTCTCCGTAATACTAATCGGGTGATACTGTTGTTG
>JBGSSQ010000093.1:0-4401 GCA_041736975.1 Gammaproteobacteria bacterium | reverse complement strand
AATCATCACTAGCAGTCAATAAGCAATTAGCCGCAGTAAAAGCAGGTCAAGATGTAGTACTACGAGTACCAATGAATTTATCCGCACCCCAGCTCAATGCTATAATTGCTTGCATTCAGCCCTCCTTTAGCGTTATCAAATTAGAGCTAATGGAAGTGAATGAGGCGATATTAAAGTCTATTCCCATGATGAGCGCTTTACAAGAAGTACGCATTATGAGCAACTGGGACAAAAAACACATCACTCTTATCAATATTTTATTGAAGAACAATCTCTCAATTACCGAGATTACTATCGATAACTATTCCTATGATGATACAGCAAAACTATCAGAAGTCATCAGGGAATATCAAAACAAAACCATTTACAATGAATTACGTTTGAATAAGTTTCACTCAAACCTTCAGCTTAGCAACGCATTTAGATCCCTACCAATAAAGGATTTTGAAATCTCAGACGCCAAAGCCACACTGATCGCTCAGCATCTCCAAAGCTGTCAAACTATACACCAGTTCAGCATCACAAACTGTCAGTTATCAGAAAAAGCCCTTTTATTATTACTGCGTAGTGTACGCAATGTCAATCTTAGAGGACTGAGCATTGGCGATACTCCCATGACACCCACAGTGTATCAGGAGATCATCACGCTCATACAAGAACAGCACTTTTTTACAGAGCTATCACTATGTCAAGCAAACATCAGCGACGCTCATATAGCTGAATTAGCAATGCTACTTAAATCAAATACACCTATCGCCAAACTAGACTTATCTAACAATCAAATTGGAGCGCACGGTGTTAACATACTCTGCCAGGCACTACAAACAAATTGTAAACTGTCAAAGCTCAATATTAGCGGCAATCCTTTTGACTCAACAGCCATACCAGCAATTACCGGACTGCTCAATGAATCCATGAATATTACTTCACTAATTATGCAACGATGTTGCCTGAGAGAAGCCGACATCAAACCCTTTATAGACTCCATTAAAAAGCTGAATGCGGCTGTAATCCACCTACTATTAAGTCATCACACCGAGAGTAATATTTATCACAAAGGTGGATTTAATGGTGTTAGAGTTGAGACCGCGTACACCAAAAACACGCTAAACCAAATTGAAAAGCTCACTAATGCAAATACACAACGGCGCGATAAACTATTTCTACATGTGATGCGAGGTGAAATTAATGAGATTGAAAAACTACTGAGCTATAGAGTCAGCCCATTTTGTACTGATAGTAACGGCAATACACCATTGCACTTAGCAGTCCGCACTAGTCCTCTCAATATGGCATTAGTGAATCATTTATTACAACGCGGCAGTCATCCACTACTAATGAACAATGATGGCGTTGCAGCAATAGACATGCTTGAAGATAATTCCGCACCTGAATTACGTACAGCACTGACTACGGCAGCACAGAATTTCATTAAAATACAGCCGCCCCAAACCTCACTCATTACAGCCCCAGAACCAAAACAAAAAAAACATAAATCTAAAGAGCCCACCCAGCACAGTAGCAAAGATTTACGTAGTTTTTTTTCACCACAAAAGCAGGCACAAAACAAGCCAGTTATGGTCGAGTCCCCTACTCCCTCGACCAGTCAGATTACACAATCAGCCGTAGTGCCAATCGCAGCATCCCCAACGACCAATAGCACTAACGTCCTCAGCATAGCTTATTTTGCCGCATTAAATGACGATATTAGTCTGCTAAAATCCTGTTTAACCCAGATGGACCCGCTACATCGGTACCAAGATGGCAATACCTTATGGCACCTTGCCGCTAGCAAAAATGCACTAACCTGTTTGCATTTGCTGTCATCCTTGAATAATAGAGAACAAAGCACTAACCACTTTGGACAATATCCATTACACCTAGCTTGTCTTAATATTGACAGTGTATTCTCTGCTGAAGTGGTAGACGTTCTGTTAACAACAAATGTAGAGGCTGTAAATACAATAGACGCCTTCGGACAAAGCCCGCTTTACTGCTTAACCGGCGGTTTTGATCAACGCACGCATCATCCAGCCACAGATCGCAGTCGCGCCATTGTCGCAAAAATGCTGTTAGCTTATTCAGCTAACCCCAACCACACTGTCAGGGATTTTAATCTTCAACGTGAAGCCAGCTCAGTACTGCATAAAGCCATAGCACGTGGCTGGTATCGCTTAGCGAAGATTCTAATCGCATCACCACAATGCGATATATCATATGCCGATGCAAATGGCTGGACAGCTTTGCACTATGCCGTTCATTTTAGTCGCGCAAACATACTCGCTCGATTGCTGATCCACCCTCAGCTTAATATTAATATCACACACCAACAAGGCAAAACGGCTCATCAAATGCTACGAGATGGAGCTTATCCAAATCACTTCAAAACACCAATGGAAGCATTGTTTGACAACCGATTACGACAACGTCTACCAGCAATGGTGAGTGACGTACATTGGGTTAAAAAATTAGTTATTCGTTTTGGTAGTCAACATGGTCGAAATCATGACCTTGAACTCTCATTTAATGAAGAACATGCCGCCCTGCAGAATGCTGCTCGTCCCTATCTGCAAAAGCCCGGAAACTGGTTAAGCGCCAGTATTACTTTTATCGTTTCCAATGGTGCACACCAATCAGGACAGTCACTCCCACGTATAGCCATAAAAGTTGATTTGATTTTTACACCAAAATTTCATGCCAGCAACGCTTGGCAAGCACAAGCCGCTATTGAAAAAGCGGATAATGTGGCCAGCTATAAAAAATTCAAACGCAGCCCAGACGCACTAGAGCGAATTTTGACCCGTTTTGACGCAGCCCCAGAAGACATCAAAAATACTGCAACGGGCACTCTCAATCAAAGCAAACGCCCACTGACAAAAGCCGGCATAACAAATCTATTCAACTCAAATGGCCAAGGCGCAGGCGATTACGATTTTGAAAAAAGATTCCATCATTCCGAACATGCTTTATTTGATAATCTCGAACAACAGGATACCATAGAGCGCATAGTACGCAAGCTATCTGAAGACCCACATTTCGTTGCTGGTGCAAAAGTCTATGCTGTAATTTTGAATGGTTTTTCAAAACACTATCTCTGCACAGACTGTACTTTATCGACGATGGGATTTCAGAATACACAGGACGGGATCTTCTTCAAAAATCTGCAACAACATCTCATTGCCAATGGGTTTGTACTACCTACCCTCAGCCCATTACGCACCATATCAATATTCAGCGCTAACCAACCTTGCCAACAGCAAGCTAAAAAATCAGCCGAGGAGCATACTGACATGTCCATCGATTTACGCGCCTATCCCAATAATCTTATTTTGAGCCAGGATGCTGTTGCTATACAACCAGTCGCCACTATGTATATATCGCGGAAATAAATGCCCCGTTGCCTTACCTCTTTTGTATTTAAATCTATTTACTATGGTAGATTCAAATAAAACATCAACTTAAGCAGCATCAAGGTCTATGACCACCAGGCGGTGGGTATGAGGACTGATCATCACTTGAACCATCATTACTGTCATGGTTGAGGGCAGATTGATACAGATGCCCCCGCTGTGCTGAAAAGGGTCTCGCATGATCACGTAATTGTCGCATACTGGCAGCGCTCCGTGGGTCAAAGGCAATTTTTTTATCACTCATCTTTAACTTTTGGTTTGCTTGAGCACACAGGCCAGTAATTTCATTAAACTCTTTATCCGCAATGGTAGGGTAACGTTGTTCATATATTGATTTGCAATTAATGTACAATTCGGCATAGGTGATGGTTTCACGCATAAAAAATTCAGCGAATAGATTCGAATCATTATTAGAAGCTTTGAGGTTACTCATCCAAGCAGCGTCGTTTTCGAAAATAGGTGGCACAATACCTGCCTGCAGCAGAATGATGGTTGCCCAATATCTTGCCATTTTACCGTTGCCATGGACAAAGGGACCAATACCAGTATATTCAACAATAAGCCATGCTGCAGTACGAATAGGATCCTCTTGTTTTGATCGTAGAATCAATTCCTCAAAAAACCTCTGCATTCTTTCAGGGATTGTGTTTGGTAAGGCGGGGATAAATTTATTATTCATTTCTAAAATATTGAAATAAGTTCTTATCTCCCCTTCTGATAACGATGCTAAAGCCCGCTCTGGACAATGATGCGAAGCAAGAAATTCATCTCTAAGCGGACCAAATAGTTGGTAGATATAATGAGAGGAGGTCGGGAATATTTCACTTTCACAATCAAAATAGGTTAACATCTTGATAATACACTGGCGATTCAATCTAATCAGTGGAATGAGGTTTTCTATACGGGTTAAATCAACTTTCTCTATGTTGATTTTCGTGCCATTAGAAGTAACTAATCTTGCATTTTTAGAACGTAACAATTCAACCATCTC
>JBGSSQ010000089.1:0-10277 GCA_041736975.1 Gammaproteobacteria bacterium | reverse complement strand
CAATCAAGCTCTTGCAAAAGACCTCGAAATTTGGCGTGAATCTCAGCAAGAATTTCGTGGGTATAATAGCCACGCCCTATACCCGATTGATTAGTGGCGACAACAACTGTGTGGCCTGCTTTTTTGAGAGCAGCAATCGCTGATAAACTACCGGGTAACGGGATCCATTCGTCTGGCGATTTTATATATTCATCTGATTCGTAATTAATAACGCCATCTCGATCTAATACAATCATCACAACAAACTACCTCACAACGCTTCCAGGACTCCCCCTAATCGCAGGTCAGCATCTGCTGATAGGGCTACCAGCTCTTCGTCGCCAAGCATTTTCATTAGTGCTGTTGGCATAACCATTTCCACCGAGACTTGATTTTCACTCACTTCACGCACAACAACATTGCAAGGCACAAGACTGGTAATATCAGAATTACGAAGAAAGGCCTCATACGCAAGCTGTGGATTACAAGCGCCTAAAATAACAAGTGGCTTCATATCCTGATTTAATTTCTCTTTGATTTTTTTATCAAAATCGATTCTAGTCAGCACACCAAAACCTTCTGCAGCAAGCAATTTTGTCACACGCTCTACCACTTCATCAACCGAACCCGATATCTTTTTTTTCAAATTAATCTCTGCCATAAAAACCCCTTATAACTTTAAAATTTCTAGATGCCCACTGAAAATAGGCTCAATAATCTGTTCGCCTATTCCTTGATACCATTAACAAAAATCTTGGCTTCTTGCAAAGTTAGCCCCGAAATCTGAAACTCCTTGCCTATCTCACTCATTAATACCTGACCTTGTAGGCTTACAACAGCTATAGAATATTATGCCATTAACCTTATCGAAGCAAGATCTATATATCAACACTGTTTTTTCCATATGCTATACTAGCATGGTCGCTGTCACTTTTTGATAAGGAGTACTGAGCATGTCTAATCTGGCAAAGAAGGTTATTTTCATCACCGGGGGAAGCCGAGGGATTGGTAGAGAAATTGCGTTACGTGCAGCAGCTGATGGCGCACACATCGTCATTGCTGCTAAAACAGCTAATCCGCACCCCTCTCTTGATGGTACTATTTACACTGTTGCCAAAGAAATTGAAGCTGCTGGTGGACAAGCCTTACCCCTACAAGTCGATGTGCGCAATGACGACGATGTTCTCAACGCTGTTGAGAAAACCGTGCAGACATTCGGAAAAATTGACATATTAATTAACAACGCCAGCGCAATCAATATGAGCTCCATTTTAAAGATGGAGATGAAACGTTTTGACTTGCTTTTTCAAGTTAATATGCGAGCCACCTATCTTTGCGCCAAAGCATGTCTGCCACACTTATCACAATCTGAAAATCCTCATATACTCACACTGTCGCCACCACTGCATATGCAACCAAAATGGTTTAAAAACCATCTTGCTTATACTATGTCCAAATATGGCATGAGCATGTGCACGCTTGGCTTGGCAGAAGAGTTCCGCAAGCAAGGCATTGCCGTCAATTCACTCTGGCCAAAAACACTGATCGCCACTGCCGCTGTCGCTAATAATTTTCCAAAGCCCTTTTACGAAGGCTCTAGAAAACCCTCTATTGTTGCCGATGCCGCACATGCCATTATCACCAGCAATAGCCGTGAAGTCACCGGCCAATTTTTTATTGATGAAGATTATTTACGATCACAGGGCGTCACTGACTTCAGCGAATACTCATTACATGAAGGTGCAAAGCTAATACCAGATTTGTATATTGACTAGTACAGAGCATATCCCAAATTAATCGCAGAAATGATGACTCTTCAAACCCTTCGATCGTCTGACCATCAACGCCAGCCGCACCTTTGTTTGCCTTTACCCGTTCATAGACTTCCCAAACTGCCTGTGTGGAAATCACAAACGACTTTATTGTACTCATTGACTCCTCCCATTTCTAGTTGATCAACTTATCCAACTAAACAATGTAACCCCTTCGCTCCACTTCCATTACAGAAGCTTCATCACTACTACGAGTTACTCCGCCCCTGTGCTTTGCATCGGTACGCTCATCCTAATGGGGTTCGTTTTGGGAAGTATTGTCTCACCAAACCATTGGTGTTTTCGTTGAGACCGCGCTCCCATGAATGGTAGGGCTTTGCAAAATACACCCCTGAACCAAGAACCTCTGACATTAACCCATGCTGCGTGAACTCTCTACCGTTATCCAACGTCACCGTTAAAACGAGCTCAGCAATAGGCGACATGCGTTTGTTGATGCTTTCAATAACCGCTATGGTCGTTTTATTTTTGGCGTTCGCTAAACGAGTGTGTCGACGTTTTTGTCACGGATCATCCTTCCTGAACAGAAATGCCCCTTTTTGTTTGCCAGGAACCCCTCTCTTGAACTGCATTACCCCACCCATTTACAAGCGTCGTAATCCGCAAGATACCGCACTCTATCAGGTCGTACATAACACCTTTTCAGAGTGGTCTGGCAATTATTCTTTAAGGCATGATGAGGTGCTTCCAGAATATGTGGAAAAAGAATTTAAAGACTATTTTAAATGCGGCATTTTCGGGTGAGAAATTACGGCTGATTTCCGAGAAAGGCGAAACCGCTGATAGCACACGGCTGCAATATGATGTGAGCAAGTCTTCACAAAAAGCGGAGCCGCCGCTGATTCTCACAGCCACAGAGTTGTTCGACAATCTTGCCAAACTTATCCCACCACCACACCGACATCGTCATCACTATCATGGGCTTTTGGCACCGAATTCAAAACAACGCGCGAAGGTCACCCAGTTTGCTAATCGTTATTATAGGCCAGACACTTCAGAGAATATGGCATTACAAGACGATCTTAAAATCGAAGCAGCCGTCAGCAAGCTGATATTGAAGGTGTATGAGGTCGATCCATTAAAATGCGAGGGCTGTGGTGCAGAGATGAAATTAATTGCCTTTATTAACGACGCCATCAGTATCACAAAAATATTAACTAACCTAGGAGAAGCAGTTGAAGCGCCAAAGATGCAGCGTGCAAGGCCACCTCCTGAAGCCTATCAGATCGAGAATGAAATCGAAGGTTATCTTGAACCAGAGTATCACTATGATCAAAGCCTGAATTGGTGAAAATGAGGCCAAGAGTTCTTTTCGTCTGCGAAAAAGTGAGTTGATAAAATGAGGCTTTATTTCATAACAATAAAATTAATAAAGAGAGTCAGAAGTTCTAGTTTTGAAGAGGTTCAGCGGTGAAATATTTGGCGCAGCCACGATGATTGAAGAAAAAGCCGATGATTTTGAAAAAAAGTGCGTTTGAATCCCTTATATATCTTAATTATTACTATTGGCCCCCTTGCCGAGATCACAAGGAACAGATTGAGAGCTATTACAACCATATCCGGACCTGTTTTGGAAAAAATTACTGGCAAATCGATTACTGGGTAAGCTAGTAGTAGGTGATGCTGGGCTGGAATGATCGGTGTTAGAGCTTTCTTGGGCAGCAGGTGGTTTCAATACATCCTGGAGCAATGTCACCAAACAATTATACCATTGGTCACTCAAACTGATGCTGATTTGGCGCAATTGTTTTTTACACCAAGTCACACAACTGTGATATTCATTACCTAGAGCATCGCGTTTGCCGCCTTGATCACCCAGAAGTCGATAACTCATTGTTGTGCATTGATCAGAACGAATATTATCTATCAGAAGAAGCCCTTGCTCCTGTGTTATCTCCCAAGATTGAGCTTCATAATTTTTGACAGATTCTACGAATTTATCCAAAGTATATTTCTCATTATCGACAACTTCAAAATTAATTATTGCAGTATTTTTTTGCGTAGTGAGGTGAGCCTTGAGAACAAAGCGACGGTAATTAACAACGCCTTCTAGTACCAAGAAAACATGTTGGGATGTATTATTCTTTCTAGCAACACTCACTACCCAAATATCCGCAGAGATAGCCAAGTTTAACCCCCTCGTTTCTACACAAGGAGGTCTCAGGCCATTTTGAGAGGTATTGGGTAGGGGAACAATCAACCTATTTAGCGGCGTATAACAAATTTCAGAGAGAGCTGGGGCCGGATTTCCAAAAGCACCATGCCGCTTTAACAGAGCTAAATTACTCGTTGATACATTCAATGACTGCAATAGATTAATGCCATTCCAATTGGTAGGCAAGGCTCCACGACTCCAGACTAAATTCCAATGTACATCAATAATATCATGATAACTAAAACAAAGCACAGAAGAAATGCAAGACAGATAGTCATCCTTATAGACTTCACCCAACATAACTAATACTCTAGATTCAGCCTCTAACCATTGAATTCTGCCTATTTTCACTGCCAAATCCAAACCAAGAACATATTTCTGAGTATTGAGATCAATTAGGCTAAAGCTATTTTCACCCTGCGCTAACAGCATAGTACTTCCAAAGAGCAGTCTATAGGTATGAACAGAGTGATTAATAATAAATGATTTTATTGGGAATTCGTCTCTTATAGATACCAGCTCAACTTTCGTCACAGTATTTTTGTCGATTACCGAGTTATCATATCCAATAAGTAAATAATTATCATTTATATTTAAACAGCTATGGCATTTCGCCGAGAGCTTCCGTTTTGTTAGGTTATTTGTCTCAATAGAGATAGTTACCAATTGATATCCTGTAATAAAAGCCAATCTCTTATTATTGTCTAAAAACATAAGGTGACCAGCATTTGGATAAATATGCATATCACATATTTTGTGTTCTGTTACATCGGTCAGCGACCAAATACGTAAATTCTCTGTTGATACGGCCGCAAGAAATGCTCCATCAGAACTCAATACATAATCAAGTGGAATATTGTGAAAGTTTTTCCATAATGCATAATTATAGTTGCCTCTGTCAAATGGCTGAATCGAAACGCCACGAGAATAAGACCAGGCGACAATTGAATCATGGTTGTGAAAGTTTACTCGCATACAATTTTCTTCTTGCTTCAAGCATTTTCCATCTATTGACCATAGCTTTGCACTTTTCCAATCATTGAAGAAGCCCTTGTTTACTCCGTATGTTACAAATAGTTGACTATTGTTAGAAAATTCAAGCGCTTTAATTGACTTATCGTGTGCTTTAAAATATCTAACTTGACCTAACATGTTCATAGAGCATAGCAATACTTGGCCTTCAATATTCCACGAGGCTAACCATTTACCATTGGAGCTGAATGCGAGGCCTATTACTTCAGCTTTATGTTCAGTAAATGTATGAACACATTCACCTGTCTTTGTCGCAATGATAATAATTCTATTGTTTCGATCCCATGAAGCGCAATAGGCCCCATTGGCATCAGAAATAATATCGCAAATTCTATTTTTGCTGCCGAGTGCACGCATATATGTAGACTGGGCAACCTGACTTAAAGTCAAGGCCTCAAGTGAAGTTAAATAAACTATTTTATCTGAATAACCCCAATATGCGATAGGGTTACTATTAGAAGAATGTTTTATCACTGTATTAACGTGATAGGGCAAGGTTGCTGTAAAGATTAATTTTCTTTTGAGGAGATCTACGCCTGCAAAAAAGGTACGATTATCATTTTTTAACCAATATGAGTAATATAAAAAATTGCCCTCCGAATTGAAGGATACATTCAGTATCCTCTCCAGGTTATCTTGGATGACAAGCTCGATACATTTTCTCTCCACGGACCAGAGGATCAGTTTCCCTTTTTCATAGCCCACAGCCAGTATTTCATCATTTGGTCCAAAAGTGAGATTGGATAGATTTTGTGTATTTTGATCCTTTAAAATTTCCCTATAGCCATATTGAGAAGCAGTGCGGATTAAAGATAAGCCTTCCTCATCCTTAAATTCAACTAATAGCCAGTCACTAGCCACATTAAAACAATGAATATCTTTGATTCTAGTTTTCTTGGGCCCCGTCCCAGTAAAAAATTGCAATGGTGTTTGATCTGAAAATTCTGAACAGTCATTTATGCATTTTTCATCGGTCACTGACCATATTCTCAGCCATTGAGGGCAGAGATAGGCGATAAACTTGCCATCGGGACTTAGTGCGATTTTGCTCGCCTGGCTTGAGTCCTTTATCGTATTTATATGTTTACCTGTCTTCAAGGACCACAAGATGATATCATTTTGCCAACTCTTTGCTACCAGCAAATCACTATTATTGTGTACTCCAATATAACGCACGGTGCATTCGCCAATAAGAGAATAGAAAAATGCACCCACTTTATATTCTCGCACTATGGTCAAGGTGCTTGTTGACCACTGATATATAATGCCGTTCTCACAACCGACTAACCAATAACTTTCATTTTCGTTATCAGAATCACTTGGAACGTAATGGGATACTTCAACTACTCGTGAATCATGTGTTAGGATATTAGCCTCACCCAACAACACTTTGTCCAAATTAGCCCCTAAGAAGTTAGCATTACGTAACCAAGCACCGTTAAACCATACATCAGCAAGATTGGCGCCACGAAAATTTGTGCTATCACAGATACTCTTTCGTAAGTCGGCTCCTGGAATCTGCACATCTGAGAAGTCTTTATTACTGAAGTTTTCACCCATCGCGTTCAGTAAAGTAATGGCGTTAGACGCAGCTAAATCCACTCCCAAAATGGTTTTGCTTGAGTAAAGGATGTCATAAAGAAGATTCCTTACTACTTCCACATCATTAAATTGCTTAACAAATGCCCCAATCATGTTGGGTTCGTCTCTGATACTTTGCACATTAATATCAAAACGTCTTTTTTTGTCCAGGTGAATTGAGTCTACGCTATGCAAAAATTGGGCAAACTGATTGCGTAAGTTATAAGTCATAGAGCCCATCGTCAAATATTCGATGATAGTCTTATGAATAAACCGATAAGACTGATCATCGACTTTGAATAATGTACCTGAACGAACCAACTTTATGGCATCTGTGTTTGGAACTATTGCGCCATTATCCGCTCGTTTTGAAAATACCTTATCTTTATCACAATCATGATAATATTGAAGTAACTGCCGATATTCAGCTTCCGCTTGCAGCCCTTTCTCTGATACGCCTTGAAAAGACTCGATGGATCCGCAATACTGAGGCTCCATAAGTTCGAGTCTCAACGTTACATCAGGTGATAATGATTGATTGTTAATATGGCCCAAATTATCGGACCAACGAGTATATGCTAAATTGCTGATATAACTAAATAAATAACCTTCTAAACTACCTTTTAGGTCATTAAGAAGCCCTCCTTGGTTGAGATGGCCTTCTCGTCGAATTCTAGTTGCTTGATCTTGAATGCACATTTTTACGAAGGTCTCATAAACACGCCAACGGGTTAAATGTTGCTGAATAGGAGTATTTGCATTGTTTTCGATATCATTGACAATCGCTGGTAAAATATCCAATACGATGCGCAGTAACTGTGGCACCTCTATAATTTCCTCTACGCCAAGCAATTTACGCAACCAGCTAGTATACCAATCGACAGTTAATCCTGTTACCTTCACCTTGAGGCGCGAGTAAGCAACAATATAGTCATTAATTTGTTGGGGGGTTAAATTCTCTAACGCATAACGTTGATATGTACGCTCTTGACCGGGTCCCCGGGGAGCTGCAAACCACTTCAACCGATCCGTTTCGCCTAATGCCTCTGGTCTACAGCCATACACCACCTTGATATTATAACCCAAAGAAGTTTCATCCCATCTATTTTCATCATAATAATTCTTCTTTACTCTCACTTCATCAAATCCATCAAGGATAAGTAATAGTGGTTGTTGTATTACCCAAGCATAGTCAGACTCATCTAAAGTAATACCCGGCGGAAGTAATTGTTGACGGATGCGCTCATATTGTCCGGATAGAGCAGCTTTTACGTAATTTTGAGCGGAGTGTTCATTAACATCCAACATGTAAATATAGAATGGTATACGTTCTTGTAGACCCGCCAAATACATCTTCCAGTGAACATGGCATAAATGTTGACAAAATGTCGTTTTGCCCATCCCAGCGTCCCCTTCAATTAACCAAGAACGTTCAGGAGTATGAGGAATTTGGTGCAGTAGCCTCCGGAGAAGGTTTTTATCACCTGCTTCAGAAATCTGGGGTCGGATGAATAGGGGAGACTCTGCAATCACATGTGCAAACTTGTGCTGAAATCCTAGCCACAATAAGGCCAGAGCTTTGATTCTGTGATTAGCGACCTCTTCCTTAAATTTAGGGCGAAGTTTCTGAAAACGTCGTAGAGCCTCGTCCCATGTCGGTAGATGATTGAACTGATTATCGTCATTTGGGTCTGTTTCAGGTTTCTGATTACTTCCCCCGGGGGGAAGTGAGCCTTCAAATGGCATTTCCATTAGCATCTCCTTTAGTGTGCTCATTCTTCGTTGTATCTAAACACATGTCGCCAAGATCAATTATTGCTATTCGCTACACTCGTAACATTCAATACACTTGAGCTGTCTGATTTTACCCCCGGTGGCGGGAAAAGCAACTCCAAATATTGCATTTACCTGATTATAATAATTAACTTGTAGTAAGCCACATCTTCAAATTGTTGGACCTTCAGGTAATATATTCACATTAATACTCTGAAGATACTCTACTAACGAGGCCACAAAAGCTTTAGTAGAAGATCGTCCATTAAACAATCCTATTCCTGTTCGGGTATTAGTGGGAGAGGTGCTAAGACGTCGTTGATTTTCATCCCCTATAATGGCTAGGAGCTTTGCCAATTTTTCAAAGGGGACATTAACGCTATCGATAGTATATTCATCTCTCATACTTTGAATATCCATTAATAAATGATTGCTCGGATTAAAGTCTTTGCTAATGACATCCATCGGAAGGGAATTACCAAGATCTATTCGTCGAAAAATATAATACTGTTGTTCCACGCTCTCAACCACAAAGAATTTGCGATGTTTTGTCTGTGGTATTTTACCTTGCGCAATTGAGACAAGGCATAACCTCGATATAACCACAAAGGTTGGGTCTACAAGACTCCGAGAGGCAGTGCGATTATCAACTGGTTGACAATACTTTGCTGGATCTATAGGTGACATTCTGGCTCTTGATTCTTGATGCTGTGCTCGTGGCTCGAGAGGAGAAGCTGATGTGGCTGATACAGGTGAAACGAGCTGCTGCTGCCTATTTTTTTCAGCGAATTGCTTTATAAGTTGAACTCTCGAAGAGGGCATTACCACAGTTCTCCAGGCATCTCCAACTAAATGCTTACCTAATACTTCCTTGAGGATTTGCTCGCACCATTTAATACAATTAGTTCGACTCGAACGGCTATCTGATGCACTTAAAATACTACTGTCACCCCCACTATGATAATTATATTCTTTTAGTCCCTCTGTTTGTAGTCGTTTCAGTAACTTCTCCGCCTGATCAGTATCAATAGACCATCCTTGAAATTCGCGGTTAAGAATAATGTCATCATAATCTTTTATTAATAGTTGTGATACTTTAACAAAGGCACGTCCTCTGGAACTAGCTGAGCCTTCTAATAATTTATCCAGCACATTGCCTCTTTGCAATGGTTGTCCAAATAATGCTTTATCGGTATCTTTGCGCAAAAAAAGATCCGTTTTAAAAATAACGAATTCATCGTTAATCTTCCCTTCAAGCAATATAAAGGCATGTTCTTTATCCTTAGATTTCACCAGCGACAGAGCCCAGTGCCCAGCAGCGATCTTTCTATGATCATCAATCAAGCTATAAATAACCTGTAATGTTTGATGTTTTTGAGAAGCGCCTAACCCCAGCAAGCTCTTGCGCTGGCCCCATACGTCATCTTGCATTTTATTCCCCCACTTTGTTAATCAACAATTCTCGAATTTTTTCAAATTCCGCATCCCATATTGCCCTGTAGTTCCATTATGCTAAACTTAAGCAAAATTTACAACTAATTATAAAATGACACAATGCGAGCTGGTTGAAACTTCATCGCTCTTAGTATTTCCATTTATAGCTGAAACAGGATTACAAACAATTAACACCTTAAAGCGATTTTCATGATATTGAAGATCAACAGCTTTAACAACTTCAACACACCAACTGTAGAAGTTATGTCCAACTCTTAATAACATATCAACGGATTCTACAGAAAGATAACTAGCCACTTTTCGCCATCTTCCCGAAGCATTTTTAGGCATTAATTCAAGTTCCTGATTTATTTTTACACGCCTTCGCTCGATGCTAGCCTTCGATGCATCATGACTATCATGCGAGCCCGAAGCATCTGGACTACCCGCCACCACTGCATATGCAACCAAAATGGTTTAAAAACCATCTT
>JBGSSQ010000071.1:0-5391 GCA_041736975.1 Gammaproteobacteria bacterium | reverse complement strand
GATCTTCTGGCCTTACTCGGCATGGAACTGCGCCAAACTGGCCAGATAGATCTGCTCATAACGAGCCGCGATGCTCACATCCCAGATTCCTGCATAGCCATACAGATGGGTGTTTACCCTTTCTCACGTTTTCAAGCAATTGGTTTAGTTAACAATTACGAGCAGACCGGCAATTGGTGTGAAGATGACAAACATCGTCTCTGTCAACGCTTAAATGACTACCCACTCGCCCTCGACATGGCCGCCGCCTTTTGCAGCAACAAAAATAACCTCATGACGTGTGCCCAGTATTTGGAAGATATCGAAAGCTTATTCCAGCAATATTTGAGTGATGATATCAAAGCAATGGTGGGTCTTAGCCAAAACTACCACCAAACACTGATAGTCATTGTGCAAAATACCTTACGAGCTACTGAACAAGATACAAATACTATGCTTCTTCCTCTCATTCTGATGATCGCGATTGGAGATTCACGTGGAAGCGGGAAAATGAGCCTAACTAGCCTGATGAATGCCTTTTTTAGATCTCAGACAATATCACCCAAACTAATGGAATTTAAATTAGTCCAGGGGTTTACTGCACTCAACAATTTAAATCTTATTCAGTACGAGCCCACGAGCAGTCATCGTTGTGCGCGTCTCCATCCATTGGTCGCAGAATGTATCGTACGACTCTATAAGGAAGACATTACTAACATTTTAAAAACTATCAATCAGGAAAGTTTTTTCCCGACGTTTAACTGCTCTGATAAGCAATCGGTTGAATTCTATGCCCAAGAAGCTTTTGAATTCATCTACCACTACATAAGTAGCTGTCTACAGCTAAATATACTTTTAAAGAATGGCTTTGTTGACTTAGTGATAAGCCTTTTTGATTACTTAAGCATAGCTCACACTCTCTCTCCCGAAGTCGCGGTGTTGGCAGAGTCAATTTTTAAAAGCGTAAAAGCATTACACCAAGACAATCCGAGCAATACGGATTTAGCCGTAAAATTAGTCACAACGCTTCGAAAAATAGGTGACTATGTACATTTTTATAAAGAAGAGTTGACCGATCGTATTTATAAAGAACTGTTCACCTGGAATATCTCCGCTCAAGAACGCACTATGATTCAACTTAGTTATCTTGTCATATTAGTGAAAACGGCTGCCAGCAATGACCCTCGAATCCTTGAGATCGTTCATGAATTAAATTCAACTTTAGATAAGAATGATCGCAATCGTCTAACGCTAATGCATACTCTTGGGACGTCACATGAAAATAATGGTTGTTACTTCGAAGCTATTCCTTTCTTTGCCTATGTCGCTTCGATTTTTAGACAATTTGTCAACCCCCAGCATCCCGCCCATAGAGTCAACGCCTATCAGCTTTCGGTTACACTGGACGGACTCAGCCGGTGCCAATTAAGGCTCGGAAAAATCGATCAAGCCATCAAATCAAGTGCTGAAAGCCTCAGGTTAAAACAGTCTTATTATGAAAATACAAATACAAATGATTTAGTTATGGCCTTCACCAGCCACTATGATACCTTGACTTCCTGCGCACAATTTAATGCGGCTCTCCATCTTTTAAAACAACCAGGTTCGTCCGCTCACCTTTATCTTCGCCTCAAATTTATGGTCTTAAGTAATTATTTATCAGGCGATTATTCAACAACACTGAAATACTATAAAGAATCATGTCAACTTCCCTTTCTTGAAGAACATAGTGAAAATAAAAAACATCTCTATGAGAAAAACACCAATAGAGCAATGGCACGTATTCACACCGCTCAGGTCTATTTTGTACGCGGTAAATATAGTGAGGCTATCACTTTTCTCCGCCCTTTTCGCACTATTGGAGAATCAGTCAGGCCGCATGACAAAGCAGTCGCTTTAAGCTATTTGGTTTGCTCCGAATTACATGCGAATTTATTAGATGATCCGATAAGGACGGTAACAGATACAATTAATTTCACCGCCCAGGCATTCAAGGATGAAAATAATTACATGCATGCCATGCTGCGCTACCATTTAGCCTTAAGTATCTACCAAAAAAATAATGGTTCATTAGATGTGATCAGATATAATAACTTAAAAGCTGTCAAAATTTATAAATCTGTCTGTAACGATGTACCCTACCCGCCACTTGGACTGTGTCATTTACTGCAGGCACAAATAAGTCTTATTTCATATATACGTGGTACGGTGAAATCAGATCTATTTGTACTAGATGCTATTCAGAGTGCCGAAACGATTTTTAATAACGCCTACGTTAACGGCAATAATCACCCTGATAAAATTGCACTGGGTTTAGTACGCGTTGATTGTTGCCTTGCAAAACAGCATGCCCAGAACGCATTACAAGAACTAAAAACCTTGTACAGTGAAACATTACAATTTCCAATCCCAAACGAACGGCTCATAGACGCGATCTTTCAGAGAGTAGAACGTCTCGATCCGCCAAACGTACATAACAAGCCATGCAAACTCGCCTTTTTCAACTCTATGCCCGCCCATGTTAAAACACAACGCTGGCAGCCAAGTGCACCTCCGCCAACCCTGCGAGTGGGTAACAAAGAAAGACCTTCGTCGCCCATCGGTCGCTACGGTGTCGGTTTACTTTTTAGTCCTCATTATAATGATGAACCAAATGAGATTCTGCCCACTGTAAACTATCGACCTTAACGAATCAGGATCATGGAGGTGATTGCTCATACTGATCAGTTTAATCATCATGATCTTTCTAACTGTTCACAGTCATGCAACAATCAATCAAAAATATAAGCAAGTAGACCGGTTCCTTCAACCCAGGAGGTCTCCCCTGTACAGTTGTTGTTGCCGGCCCCTCTTGAGAACCCAGCGTGCGCTATTAACGCACTAGGCTCACGACAATATCTTTCGCTTAGTTTATGGATTAAAACAATCGGTGCTTAACACTCACTGTCGGAAGTGGCATACGTTTTAACAGTAGCTCGAACTCCCCCCAGTTGAATGACTTTCTTTGACTACGTCGGTTCAGCCATTTGAGTACGATATATTTCGACTCTAAGACAAATTTGCTCACCATTAACGAGTTATGTGACACACCATAGTATTGGATGTGTCCTCGTATCATGGCAGCATACCGTTTCCACTATTCATCTAGTGCGTAAATAGCTCGCTTCTCTCGGGCCCAAATATTTAATTTCTTCAGCTTCGACCTGAAGCGTTTACCACAGGTTTTCAGCTTTACATTTGGTCTTCCTCTTTTCGTCCAACCTATGTAGAAAGTAAATCCCAGAAAATCGAAAGCGCCTTGTTGGATTCCTCTTGCGTGCTGCCTTTTTGAAAACGCCACCAATTTGGTTTTGTCTTCGTTCATCCTCAGCCGGTATTTAGCAAGTCGATTTCCTAGCGCTTCTTTTATCCGGATAGCGTCACTGTTGTAGCGACATGCCACAACAAGATCATCCGCATAACGGAATATCTGGACTGGACCTTTTGTGTGGTGTTTCACCACATTATTGAACCAAACATCGATCACCGTTTCAACTTCATTCACGTACAGATAGTCACCCAATGCTTTGATCGCATCATGACAGCCACGTCCCGGCCGAAAACCGTAGGAGCAATCTAGAAAAATAGGATCATAAATTGTCTCCAGCAGTTCCTGGAACCGTTTCTGGATCAGTTTATCATCGAAATTACTGATACCCAGGGGGCGTGTTGCAACCGGTTTACCTTCCTTGGGTATCAGTACTTGTCGTACTGGCCCAGGGCGATACCCCATGCTCTTCATGCTCGCGACCAACTTCTGCAAGTTAGCATCGAGATTTACACCGAACTTTGCTTTCGTTATCACATCTGTGCCGACAGCCTTCTTTCCATCCAGCCGTTGAAAACAGCATCGCAAAGCTTCCACATTGACGTGGTGCATCAGGCTTGTAAATTCCTGATCCGCGTTTCGCGATGATAACCAAGCTATCCTTTCCAGTGTCGTGTTCGCTATTTCTTGAGTTTCTGCTGTACTCATAGCGTTTCCCCTTAAGGTTGATATCACCGAGCGTCCTTCGCTCCACGGGAGTTACCCCATTTCATCACTACTATGACGCATCTGACTTCCTCGCCACCCTCTTGATCTCCTCGTTGTTGAGACTTGTCGATCAATACTCACCTCCTTGTGAGAGCAGCTCAGGATCTCCCACGTTTAATGACCACCTGTTTATGCATGCCATGTTCTCTGACCCCGAGGATGCCGCCACCTTCTGCCCAATCACGGCGGTGGCGATGTTGCTTTCCCTTTTCCTAACAAGGTCAGCCATCCCAGATGTAGGTTAACGGGGCTCAATCACTTCAACCCGAAGGCTTACGGCCTGCATAATCCCTGTCTACGCTTAACGCCGGACGTTACCGTACGGCCGCTCAAGACTCGGTTCCGCGTGTGCTGGGTCGGCACTTCGTGGGCAGCATTTTCAGCTGCAAGGGTGTCACCACCTCGTGGCGCACTAGGCATTTCAACCACACTTTTTTCTCAAATCAGGGGCTTTTTCTTCAATCATCCAAACCGTCCTAACGACTACGCAGCTAAATCCTTTCAGCGCACAAATTTCTAACGCCATTTTTAATTTTAATCTAATGAAAAATTTCTTTATTTTCTCAAGTGGCTTTTTTGCAGACGAAAAAGGTTCTTCGCTGGTTTTTTACCAGCTCAGCGTTTGATCAATCTGATAGTCAGGTTCAGGATCACAATAGAAATCCTGATCAACTTGAACTTCTTCAGGAGGTGCTCGTGCACGCTGCATTTTAGGCGCTTCGACTTCTTCGCTGAGGTGAGTCAGTATTTTTGTGATATTGATCGCGTCTTTAATAAAGGCAATTAACGTCATCTCTTTGCCACAGCCTTCGCACTTTAATGGATCCACCTCATACACCTTTGAAATTAATCTCGCCCAGGTTTTTGATCCCATTTTCGGTCTGGGCTGAAGGTTTAGCTTACTGGCGGCGACTTCAATGTTAAGAATGTCTTCTAACGCCTTACTTTCTGCGGTGTCTGGCCTATAATGCTCATTAGCAAACTGGGTTATCCGAGCACGCTGTTTTGAATTGGGCGCTAAAACCCCATGGTAGTGATGACGATGGCGATGCGGTGGCGGGATGAGGTTGGCAAGATTGTCAAACAACGCTGTGGCGCTGAGGATCAATGGAGGCTCAGTTTTTTGCGAAGCCTTGTTCACATCATACTGCAACCGTGTGCTATCAGCCGTTTCGGGTTTCTCGGAAATCAGCTTTAGTTTTTCTCCTGAAAAAGACGGCCTGGCACAATAGCGTATCAGCCTTTCGGCACCACGACGGTCGTTTCCTTCGATATGAACATCCGCATTGACTAAAATCCACCACTACCCTTCCAGCTCTTTATGTTTTCAACCTCGT
>JBGSSQ010000015.1:0-2375 GCA_041736975.1 Gammaproteobacteria bacterium | reverse complement strand
ACTGAGGAGGAGAAAACAATGGATGCTGTAGTTAAAGATTTACTGTTGAGTGGTCATAATTTATTGGACTACCGACGTATGTTTGATTTGGATGAAAGTGATCTGGATAAAAAAATTGTTACCTGCGCGAGCGGATTTGATACCTTCAATATTGAAATGACGCAGCTAGGAAAATCAGTCGTATCGTGCGCGCGTAATTACGCACTCACTTTTGATGAGATGCATCAGCTAGTAGAGAAAAATATCAGACGCATGAATGAGCATTTTGATGAACATCAAGAGCAGTTTTTATTTGATAGAACCATGTCTTTAGCCGATATAAAGCAGAGTTTATCTGATGCCGCTTTGCAGTTTGTACAAGACTATCTTAAAGGACTGGCTGAAAAACGTTATCTTCCAGAAGTACTGTCACATTTAACTTTTGCTGATGGTACATTTGATTTGGCTTTATGCTCTCATTACCTGTTTGCCAATAGCTCTTTAACACTTGATAATCATATCGATTACATTAAAGAAATGTGCAGAGTGGCTAAAGAAACACGTATTTTTCCGCTATCAAATGCTTATGGCGAGATATCTGAATTTTTAGGCCCGGTTATGTTGGCACTGCAAACTCAGCATTACGGTGTTGAATTGAAGCAAGTGGCTTATGAATTTCAACGGGGCAGCAATGCGATGTTAAGAATATGGCCAACGACTTGCGCAGTAGTCTAACGCTGCAGTTCTTCGTTGCGAGCGCTCCCTCGTCATTGCGAGCGCAGGCAATGACGTTTAGGAGACAATAAAGTAAAGGAATTGATGTTGATAAATTACCATCTTGTTCGTCGATTTTTGTTCAAGTTAGAACCTGAGCGAGCTCATTCTTTAACACTTTTCATCTTACGACAATTGGCACGATTTAATCAGGTAAAGCGCTTCACAGCACCACTAAAAGATGACCCCTGCGAAGTTATGGGTATTTGTTTTGCTAACCGCTTAGGCGGGGCGCCAGGTTTAGATAAAAATGCGCAAAACATCGATGCACTAGGGCAATTAGGATTCGGACACCTTGAAGTCGGTGGCGTCACACCCCGCCCACAACCAGGCAATCCAAAACCACGCCTATACCGATTACCAGCTGATGAAGCAGTGATTAATCGAATGGGATTCAATAATGCCGGTGTCGATAAAGCTGTAGAATATTTAAAATGTCGACAATACAAAGGTGTGGTAGGGATTAATATTGCTAAAAACAGAGATACCCCGCTGGACAAATCCGCCGAAGATTATGTCTATTGCGTTAAACGCGTGTATCCTTATGTTGATTTTATGACTATCAATATTTCTTCTCCCAACACCCCAGGAATGCGCGATCTTCAAAACCAAGCGTATTTAGCCGATTTACTTGTCACAGTAAAAGACGAGCAGCAACGACTCGCCGATCAGTATAAAAAATATGTTCCTTTAGTGGTGAAAATATCACCTGATTTAGACGATACTCAATTGGCTGAGGTTGCCGGCACATTGGTAAGTCAAAAAATTGACGGCGTGATTGCTACCAACACAACCTTAAGTCGCCCCCCTTTAGTTAGCCCACAAAGCAAAGAGGCTGGAGGGTTAAGTGGTAAACCACTAGGCTCATTAAGCACAGAAATAGTACGCAAACTCTATGGCCTCTTACCTAAAACAATTCCTATCATTGCTGTAGGTGGGATTATGTCACCGGAAGACGCCATTGCAAAACGTCGCGCCGGCGCTCAGCTGGTTCAGATTTATACTGGTTTGATCTACCATGGCCCACCCATAATTTCAGCGATTATGAATCATCCTGACTTTATAGCACATTGATTATAAGGTCTTTTTTGCATTGATGATGCCGTGGGGAACGTGACCTGTAGCTACATGTAGGCTAGCAGAATCACAGTGGGCGCGTTGATCATCGAAGAAAATATCAGCACCAAAAGCTTTTAGAAATTTTCCTTTATCCAGGCCGCCTAAAAATAAGGCTTCGTCCAAGCGAATATTCCATGACCGTAATGTGCGTATAACACGCTCATGAGCAGGTGCTGAACGAGCGGTTACCAGAGCGGTGCGTAGTGGTGAGTTTTCTGTAGGCAAATGTTTTTGCAGTTGGTGCAAGGCACTTAAAAAACCTTTAAATGGTCCACCCGGTAGGGGCTCAAAGGCTGAGGCCTTTTCGCTGGCGGTGAATGCATCAATACCTTGTTCTTGAAAGATTCGTTCAGCATCATCCGCAAAAATCACAGCGTCACCATCAAATGCAATGCGTAATTGATCATGAATATCACTGGACGGTTCGGAGTGTAATATGGTGGCAGCGGCACAGTTATCTGCTAGAGCATTTTTGACGTCGCTGGGATGGGTGGACAAAAACA
>JBGSSQ010000427.1:0-3056 GCA_041736975.1 Gammaproteobacteria bacterium | reverse complement strand
GTTAGTTTTTTTATTAACGCATGGCACAATGCAAATACAATATGCTTCAGGTATCCAAGCTATCCTCCGCCCTCTTTTGAATAATGAAGCGGTTGATACTGATCGACTCGAACGGTCTTTGATGTTATTCGAACAGGTTAATGAACTCTCGGTTAACTAAATCTACCAGAGTTGCTTCCAAAGAAGTCTTTGAGAAAGAAAAAAGGGGATGGAAAACCCATCCCCGCAGAATCATCGGATTACTGCTTCATCAAAACAGCCGCTACAGATCGCGCTTGCTGAGATCTTACTGCTTTAATAGAAGAGAATACTTCAGTCAAATCAATTTCCACGTCGGGTCTTTGCATAATGCTAAAAGTGATTTCATCCAGATGACGATTAATTTGTCGGTTATGAGTATCATTATGCTTTGCGCTAATCGTGTGCGTATACAAAATCGCACTTTCCACACGCCATGTAGCCTTAATATCAATAGTGGCTTTACCCTTGTACGAGGAGTTTGGTACTACAAAGACAATCTTCTCATCAAGTAAGCCGTTTTTCTTAAAGTTCATGGTCCAGGTTCCATCAATCCCTACATCACCTAAGTCTAGAACAATGGGCTGCCTGGTAAGAGCGTCTCGGTATTGTTCATCCGTCATTTTCTGAGGCTTACCGGCAGCCAGAGCCAGCGAAGGAATTATCAACAGTGCCGCCATAAAGGAAAGTATCTTTTTCATAAATTTTCTCCTGAAAATAGTTAATTAAGTCTAATAAATACAATACCAAGCTAACATACTATGAGTACAAATACAATGCCAGGGAGGCAAATCCAAGCTGGCAAATACCCGCAGTCTTCTACCTCTTAATTAGTGACCATAGCATCTAATAGTTATGCGCTAATGTTCAAGCCGTAGATTTTATCGGGCTCGCGGATGCACGTAGGACTGTTTAAATTAATATCAATGTGTAAATTACATAGTAAGGCACTTTTGATTACTATTCTGCTCTTTATCATCTGGCACGATCCATGGAGGATATGAAACGATTCCATCGATCCAGCTTCTTTCTGCCAAATTATAGATTTTAATCCCCTCAAGCTGCCTGATACACCATGACATGCAATTGTAGTGTTCAACAGTTTCACTCATTCTAAACATCCGGTACTGTGATCCGCTACCCATAAGGCAATAGGATATTTTTTTCTTTTGATCCTCATGAATATTATTGAGTAGTTCCAAGCCTTCCGCGGGTGTAATGGTTGACGATTTTGCGCTGCACTGACTAACTAAATGTGGCAAGTCGGCTAAATCCTTATTCGCAATTTCTATTAAAGCACGCCCAAAAACATCCCCCGAACAACCGCCATTACCCGAAGCATTCGAAATTGCTTGTTGACGCTTATCTAAAAAGAAATCGATTCTGCGTACTCTGTAAAAGTCATTTTCAACACTTTCCAAGATTAAAAAACCATGAAGTCTTTCATCACCTTCTTTAGGACGCACAATAGAGACAACCCAATACTTGGAATCAACAATCCTAGTAGCATCAAATAAGCTACGTCGTTTATTTATATTGTTAGGATCATAGGGCTGAAAATCTTTGCGCTGAGTTAATGCTCCCGCCTTTTCCTCACCATCCGAGTTGATATAATCCTCCGATGGCTTTGCAGAAACTTGAACTGCCGCACCTTTTTGTGAAAACACCTGCCCTTGATGATCATTTAATCCATGGGCATTGACTAACCCACAATGATTGGCTTGAAGCCCCCAAGGCTTGCTTCGCCATCGTAAATTCAGCGTCAACTTAGCATGATCAAATCTCCAGGCACTGACACTACCATCTTTCATTGCCATAATAATTAACGATTCATCTTTTGATGACCAATTGATTATGGTGGGTGAAAAAGTCAGTCTGTATTGCATGATGTTTTTTCCACCAGTTGCACACTTGATGAAAATATTTGAAAATTTGTCGCTCACAACTGCCCATCGACCATCTGGACTTAGCGCAGCGGTAACAACTAACTCTTTCAGACTAGATGATGTTGCTACCTCCCACTTTGAAACACGTTTTTGTGTACCCAACTCCCACAACTCAAACGTTTCATAATAATATTCCGTCTTAGAGGACTCAACGCCATCTACTGGTGGGGGCTGGCTGATTTTTACCGTTTCGGTCACAGTTAAGGCAAAGTAGGCGCCGCGACTTAACACCATTATTCTTTGGGGTTTTGACCCAATCTTAATGTAAGCACTCTCCCCCGTTTCTTTATCGTAACGCTGAATAAGCATGTTACCAGAAAATTTGTAGCTAAAACGCCCATCTATACTGTGAGCTAGAATCTTGTCGCTATCTACCCCCACATTTCTACCCGGACCCTGCCAAGTTACCACACACTGACTCAGCGCACCTTGACATTGACAATACGTTGACTGCTTTGGCGAATAAGGTAATAACTCACCTGACTCGCAATCTCTCCATTCCGAGCTCAAATTATGATCTTTGGTAGAGAAGCCAGATCTTAAATCAGGAAACTTACTCACATAGACTGACCTCCCTTCTGCACAAAGAGCCAGAGCCGTAATTTTCTCACCTCTTTCAAAAGGTATACTAGAGGGCCCACTAACAATAGAACTCCAACGTCTAATCGTTTTGTCTTTAGACCCGGATAGAACCCAGGTGCCATCCGGACTAAAAGCCAAAGTGGTTACTTCACCAGAATGCCCACGCCATGTTGAAACACACCGATTATTTAGACTATCCCAACGCTTAAATTGCCTTCTACAGCTTATTAGAGATCATAGCATCTAATAGTTGTGCGCTAATGTTCAAGCCGTAGATTTTATCGAGCTCGCGGATGCACGTAGGACTGGTCACATTAATTTCAGTTAAATAATCCCCAATCACATCCAAACCAACTAACACTAATTTTTTTTCACGCAAGGTGGGGCCTACTTGCGAACAAATCCAACGATCACGTTCGCTTAACTCAACACCCACACCACTGCCTACAGCAGCCAAATTTCCTCTTATTTCGCCCGCCTTTGGAATGCGGGCCATCTGCTCGGCGCTGC
>JBGSSQ010000416.1:0-9509 GCA_041736975.1 Gammaproteobacteria bacterium | reverse complement strand
ATTTATTGCCCGATGATATTGTATTAGAGTTATCAAGACTCCAAGATCAGGTTCCCCCTTTTTCAGGGGAGATAGCAAAAAAAATGATTGAAGCTTCTTATGGCTTACCTATCAGTGATGTTTTTGCAGAGTTCGATATGATTCCACTTGCCTCTGCCTCGATTGCTCAAGTACATGCCGCAACGTTAAAAACCGGCGAGTCTGTGGTTGTCAAAGTGCTACGTCCAGAGATTTTCAAATTAATTAAGCATGATGTTTCACTGATGTATTTAGTGGCGCGATTAACTCAGCGTTTTTGGTCGGAAGGACATCGGTTACGCCCTATAGAGGTGGTTGCTGAATTTGAGCAAACCATTAAAGATGAATTGGATTTAATGCGTGAAGCTGCTAATGCTTCACAGCTTCGCAGAAATTTCTCGGGATCAACAATGCTGACAGTTCCAAAAGTTTATTGGGAATATTGTCACAGTGATGTGTTAGTGATTGAGCGTGTTGATGGTATTCCTGTTTCCGACGTGGCGGAGTTAAAGCGTCGAGAATTTGATTTAAAAAAACTGGCAGAACATGGTGTTGAAATATTTTTTACGCAAGTTTTTAGAGACAGTTTTTTTCATGCCGATATGCACCCTGGTAATATTTTTGTTTGCAAGAAAGACCCTAAAAACCCCCGTTATTTAGCCGTTGATTTTGGTATTATGGGGACGCTCAGTCCTTTTGATCAACGTTATATCGCTGAAAATCTACTGGCTTTTTTTCGTCGTGATTATCGTCAAGTGGCGTTGTTGCATGTGGAGTCGGGCTGGGTGCCGGCAGAGACAAGAGTGGATGCTTTTGAATCTGCTATACGCTGTGTCTGTGAGCCTATATTTGAAAGGCCATTAAAAGAAATTTCGTTTGGAAAATTATTGTTGCGTTTATTTCAGACTGCTGGCCGCTTTAATATGACTGTTCAGCCACAGTTATTATTGTTACAAAAAACATTGTTGAATGTCGAGGGTTTAGGTCGCCAGCTTTATCCTGATTTGGATTTATGGACTACAGCCATGCCTTATCTTGAGCGCTGGATGCAGGAAAGGATCGGTGTTAAAGCCTTGGCGAAAAATGTTATTGAAAAGGCCCCGGGATGGGCTGAAAAAATGAGCGATATGCCAGATTTGGTTTATAGAGCGCTTCAGGAGCATTTGCAGATATTGCGCCTAGGCCCTAAACCAACACAACCATCCAAGAGCCCACGATCGTCGCCAATGAAGCGTTTGCTATTTGGTGGCGGTGTTGCTTTTATTGCTGCTGCGGGCATTAACCTCTGGTTTTCAAGTAGTCAGTTGGAGTTACGTCATGCCGCTCAACTGGCTGTTTTCGGTTTTGGTGTCGCTCTTTTGCTAGTATCAATGTTCGTTCGTCGTGATGTTGCTTAAGGGAGCTTGTTAATATGATCTGTACAAAAAATAGGCAATTTGGATTTCAAACAGCTATAATTACAGCAGCGATATAAGTAGCGGGAGAAGTGTAATGGCCAGAAAAATCAAGATTCATTTTAAACGTAAACTCAGTGAGTTGATCGGTGTAGGTCACAGTAAATTTGGTAAGGTGAAAATGCGTAAACCTTATCGTGATGATGAGGATAGTGGTGGCGCCGGTACCGGCCTGCAATTGGACTCTCACCCACTATTTGCCAATTTGCCGGATGGCGCTGATTCTGATTTATCCAGTATTGCCACTAATAATGCCTACAGTGAAGATGCTGCCAAAGAGCGCGTCAATGAAGCCAGTCCTGAATTACGACTGCAGCCTGTATTGCAAGCAGAGCTCAATCCTAGTTTCAATCCGTCGCCTGATAAGGGGGCATAATGCGACAAACAATATCTGATGCAATTATTTATGGTACTGATGAGCTAGTTGCCAAGATGGCTGCTGGTGATGCCGTGCTTGATGAAATCGATAGTTATGGTTATACCCCTATCGTTCAATGTGCCATCGTTAACAGCCTTGAAAAAGCAAAAATAATCTTGGAAGCAGGCGCGAAGGTTGATTTTGATGATCTGACGGGGCGTACTGCTTTACATTGGGCTGCCGATAATGGCAATGTTGAGTTATGTGAGTTGTTGCTTTCACACGGTGCCAATCCAAATGCTTATAGCCGTGCGGGTCAGCCTGTTTTGGTTATGCCATTATTGCGTCGTAATGAACGTATAAAAAAATTGTTGTATGCTCAAGGAGCGAAGCTTCCTTTTGCGCAGGATTTTATTAATGGTAAGTTGCTGGGACACCGATTTGAATTAGAAGGGCGTGTGGATGTTGTAGATCATGAGGGCGCTTTCATTGAAATTGAGTTTGAAGGTTTTTATCTGGAATTTACCTTGGCGCTGATTGTTGAGTCATTGATGCAGTTTATAAACAATTTCTCAGCAAAGCATTTGAAAGAGCATTTTGATAAGATAAACATCATCATCAATGCGTTGCACGGTGCTTCAAGACTGATTAAATACCAGCACTATATGATTGACGTTAAAGAGCATCACGACGAGGTTAATAATTTGCTTGGATTTTCACCGTTAGTGATTCCTGTGGTTTATTCTGGACATGCTATTTGTTTTATTCGTTTTGGCAATTTTTTGATTCGATGTGATAGAGGTGCCTATGGCCGAGATAATGGTACGGTCATCATTTTTAAGATAGAGCATCCGGAACGATTAGATAAAGAATTTATTCGCAATCTTATTTATACACGTCAAGATAAAAGAACAATAGATGAGGGTTTGCCCTCTCATCTGGGTTTAAGGAAAGTTGGCACCCTGCCCCTGTCAGAGCAAATTTCAGGCAATTGTACCTGGGCCAACGTAGAAGCTGTTGTCCCTACCATGCTGTTTTTGCTTTTGCTGCAATCTCAGAGTGATGCTGCTGTGGCTGATATGCAAAAAGCTCAAAGCCAGGCCATGGCAATCTATGAAGAGTGGTTAGCATTTGATAAGAATCATGCGTTGGTGTTTTGCATGCAAAATTTTTATCGTGTGAATAAAGCACGCAAAGCCACAAAAGCCGCTATTCTGGCTGCGGTTCTTTTTCAGGATTATGATTATGATAACCTAGCCGATCGTGATCGAGCTGATAAAATGATGCCTATTCTTATTGATCCTGAGTATGTCTATATTCTCAAGATCTACGTTGAAGTGTTTCAATACGATCGCGATAATCCTTTATTTAAAAATCTTATGAAATTCATTGATCATTTTGATATAGATCTTCAAGCGTAAAAAGAGGTGATAAATGGCGGCGCCACATAATCGAATAGAAGACGAAATATTGCGGGTTTTGCTATTGTTAATTGCTGATAGACGCTCAAAAGGAAAGGATAAAATAGGCGAGCGAGCCATTCGTGTTGATCTTAAAAAGGCAGCGCGTTTGGTCACAGAAACTGAAGCCGAAACGGAATCAAGTGGTGAAGCTGAAAAATCCATGGTTCCGGTTGACTTGCTACAATTAATACTCAAGCCCGATCTTCCCGCAGCTGTTTTAGAAATGATTGCAAAACTACTTAACAGCGATCCACAAGCTCATCGCGCCCTGGTGAAACTATTAACGGCAACAAGTACCCCCGCCAATGTGCGAACCGCTCTCACAGCCGTACTAGCAAAATGCACCGAGCACGGATACAGCAACGCAGAAAACGTACTACGCGAAGCCCTCACAAAAACCAAAGAGCTAACTGTATTAAAACAGTTAACAGTGACAATCCAAAGCACCAGTCGCTATACCGCAGATTACCTAAAGCTAAACCCATCTCACACCCCAACTCCCAAGCCGCGCCCATGGGGTCAAGTCTGAAGTTATTGACTAATTAGCCATGGCAGTTATGAGTATTGTTTACTCCAAAACTACCCCACCATATTATTGAACGAGCACTCTGCGCTCGATGAGAAGCTACCTCAGTGTATTCGTGACAAGATGAAAGCTGCAAACTTATCGACTGGTCTTTTGGATGCACGCGCTGCGATGACAGCAGCTTATTGCGGGTTCAAAAAAAAGGACGCCCCCACGTGTCTGCTGAATATTAAAAATACCATCAAAGTCTCAGGATCGTTGGTTGCCCTTGACATGGTTATCTTGCTCACTGATCCAAAAGACCTCGGAGAGGTTAGCCATCAAGCGACCGCAGACTTTCTTTTTAATCTCGCTGTACTTTTTCTACTCGCGGACAAGTCTGCCAAGTATAATCGATTATGCTTTTATGCTTTACGAACCCTAGTTACTCAAAAACTCGAAACATCCCATAGCGCATCATCTAGCGCACCCACTGATCTACTTCAATTGGCACAGCAACACCCTGAAGCTCTGGTGGCCTGTCTTGATGACTTACAACAATTCTACGCCAACCTACTTGACATAAACGTTGATGATTTGGAGGTATCCCCTTGCAACAAATTACAAATCATAGCGCTCAAATATCTCACTACCCAACTCAAAGATGAACTCAAACAGAGGTCAATTGAAAAGACCAATGCGTCTCCCAAGAATCACGAACAGAATTCTGAGGGAAAAGCAGAGAGATCGTCAGGCATATTCTTCACGCCTATGATTACCCCAAGTGGTTTTACTATTTGAACCTGGCCTTCAGCTAATTTCACTTGAAGATGCAAACAGCGTTTTCAAGTTACACCCTTTATAGGATGGTGGATTATAGTCGACTGCTTGTGTTTTGAGGGGGATCATCATCTGATGCTGTGGACGATGCTATGTCACTTAGATTTGCAGTGAAGCTGTGTCGGTTAGGCGAGTGATGGTCTTGCTCAAGCTTGGTTGTTTCGGGTCTAGTTTCAAAATCGAGTTTTTGGCCCAGATGTATTAGCACCTTAGCTGCTGCAAAATCTGCTTTTGCATTCATGTCCTTACGTCTGACTATTGCTTGGCAGATTGTGGGGTCAGCATACTTTGCCCATTTCACTATTTCCTGGGGGCTTCTGTTGAATTTTTCTCTGAAAATGATATCAGTGGTGATCATTTTTTCTATGTCAAGGCTGCTAAAAGCGATATCAAAAAGTACTTGGTGTGCTCTAAAATAGAGCACTGTAAATGCCGTGTCTTTCAGGTCAGTCGATGCAAGTTTTCCTATGTGTGCTTCATATAAATTGATGGCATTGGTGGCTTTTTGGAATTTTCCCTTAATATCAAGAAAAGTGAAGCTGTCGAGTATTCTATGAATCATTGTCTCAGTTATAGCCACATGCTGCTTTTTGTTTTGGGTGATGTCGCCTATAGCATTGTATTGCTCTTCTATATAAACACATGGGTCTTCAAAAGTTCGTTTGGTTTGTGTCATAGCGTTCTCATTAAATTGGGTTATAGCGGACTATACACGCAAAGCATTAAGAAAGTCTTATCAAATTTAGTACTGTACAGACTGGCATTCATTAGCTTAATAGTTGGTATGATGAACACAGTGGCATTCACGGGTAGCCCATAAAAACTCTTAAGACCTTTTATATATACTTCAATAGGCTTGTTTGTTGACTTTACTTCGATGAAGAATTTTGACTTGCTCATAATGCACCTCGCTGCACATTAATATAGAGTTCTAAAATTACGGTGTTAAGTGGAATTGAAATTAATGGGATATGCGCACCTGCCGGTTACATATCTTAACCATATAACTTAATTATGGGCCAAATAATCAGGGGAATAAAGATATATTTACCTATAGTGGGTTTTATTGTCGGAGGGGAAGTGCTGCCCTTGCGTAAATCTGTCTATTTGATATAATGTAGCGTATAAAAAGTCTAAAATTTGTTGTTATATATAAGATTATAAGTCTATGTGATGATAGCGGCGGTGTATTATTTCCGTCGCTTAAAACCTATAGCGGCTAAGCGTTTTTCAAGTGGCGGGTGCGAAGAAAATAAGCCGCTGATGGAATGTGTGCTGATGCCGGCCTTGGATGGGTCGTAGATGTAGGCTGCTCGGCGAACCTCTTCATGGCGAGTTTGTTGGTACTCTTGCTTCAGTGTAGCGGCATTGGCTTCAGTATCATTTTGGATCTTCAGCAGAGCGCGCGCGAGGGGTTGGTTATCGCGAGTTAGTTCTACGCAGCCGGCGTCAGCCATGTATTCTCGCGTTCTAGAAAGGTAGAGAGTGAGTAAAACCGTAATTAGCGGTAGTGCAAAGCGTAGAATCATAATGATAAGAAATAATTTACCGCCATTTTTATTGTTATGGCGTCTGCCATAGAGTTGAAAGCGAAAGAGGATATCGATGGTAATCAGCATTATATTCGCCAATACCGATGCCATGAGTGTGAGTTTAATATCCATATTGCGAACATGGCTAATTTCATGAGCCATAACAGCCTGAATTTCTGAACGATCCAGTTTAGCTAATAGGCCAGAAGTGATGGCCACTAAAGAGGATTTTTCACTATAGCCGCTGGCAAAAGCGTTCATGTAATTGGCTTCGATAATGTAGACTTTGGGCATAAATTTTAAGCCCGCAGCAATACGTAACTCATCGATGATATTGTAAAGTTGTTTCTCTGCCAATGTGGAGGCCGTTTCGGGGGTGATTTCACGAGAGTCAGTACCGAGCAGCATGAGTTTATCGTGAAGTTTGAATGTCACCAGTAGCGCAATACCGGCAATTGTTAATAGGGTGGTAGTTGCGATAGGAAAAGGATCTAGCATGAGTAGGTGCTTCACAATGAAGCCCAAAGGAACGTAAGGATATTGCATGCTAACCATGTATGTGTCGATTAGCAAGCCGATGCAGGCGTAAATCAGCAGGAAAGTGCCTATTATATAGTGGGTTCTGCGAGAATTGTGGCGTCTTGATTTACGCCAGTTGGCACTATGCCGCTCATAAGAATGTAAATTATCAGCCATCAGCTTTCTCCGGCCCCGCCAGTTTCCTACGAGGTTTTTTTACAACTGCACGGTATACTTTTCTTGTTCTTCTACTGTTTCTTTACTGAGTTGCCAGTATTCAAAAGGGACATCGAGTTGTTTGAATGCAGTAACAACCAGCGATGGGAAAACAGATTTTTTTGTAGCGTTGTAGGTTTCAATGCTGTCGTTGCAAGCTTGTTTAGCGAAGGTGAGTTTGTTTTCTGTGTTCACGATTTCTTCTTGAAGCTGTAAGGCATTTTGGTTGGCTTTTAAGTCGGGGTATTGTTCAAAGACAAAACTGATGCCTGAGGCAATGCGTGAAATTTGATCCTCTAGGCCTATACGTGTTTTTTCATCACCTTGCTGATGAGCGGCTTGTGCCTGGGTGCGTAGTTTGGTCACTTCGCTTAGTGTTGTTTTTTCATAATCCATGTATTTTTTAACTACATTGATCAGGGATTCAAATACTTTAAATCGTCTATCCAGCTGGATGTCGATTTGTTTTTGGTTGTTGCGTATAGCCTCAATCATTTGAATGAGTTTGTTATAGGTGAGGACAACATACGCGGCTATGGCCAGTAAAGCGATGATAACAATAGTTGTGGTGCCCATAATTTTGCTCCTTAGCGTGTTCAAGTTCACTGATTAGTATAGCAGGTTTTTAGTTGAGCGTCAGAGCTGAGAATTTTCACCTTACCTCTTCATCGATCCCTTTGGTCATTGCTAGCGCAATGACAGAGTCTGGCGTAATGACGGGGTATGGCCTAGTAACGAAGTGAGGGGCAATGAAAACACGTATGTTTTTTTGATCCTGGGTAGCGTAAACTTTGTTTTTTTAAAAGGCTGGAATAGGAGAACGTGGTTTATGTTTGACGCTAAATTTTTTGATGAGTTAAGTAAAAAACTTGCGGAAGCACTGCCCAACGGGGTTCGCCAAGCGTGTGAGGATGTTGAGAAAAACTTTCAGAGTATTTTAAAATCTGCTTTTGGTAAGCTGGATCTGGTGACGCGTGAAGAATTTGATGCGCAAGTAGCGGTATTGCAGCGTACACGCAAGAAAGTGGATGAGCTGGAAAAACGGCTGGGAGTGAAAGACAAAGCGGAGGGGGCTGCCAAGGCGGACTCCAAGTCTTCTGGTCATAAAAAATAAGGTTATGGTTACCCCTATTACCTATACACGGGCACAGCTGGGCATTATTGCGCCGCAAGTCAGTGTAGAAACTCATTTAACTGGGGGGCTTCCACGATTCAGCATCGTAGGTTTGCCGGAGGTCGCTGTTAATGAGAGTAAGGAGCGGGTGCGAAGCGCGTTAATGAACAGTCAGTTTGAGTTTCCACGCAAGCGTATTACCACCAATTTAGCGCCGGCTGATATCCCTAAATCGGGAGGGCGTTATGATTTGGCCATTGCTATGGGCATATTGGCAGCTTCTCAGCAGATACCTGCCACTCATTTGAGTGAGTATGAATTTGCTGCAGAGCTTGGTTTGTCTGGCGAGCTGCGACCTGTCTCGGGTATTTTGTCGGCGGCTATAGCGGCTGCGCGTATGGGGCGAAAGCTGATTGTTGCTCCGGAGAACGCAGCTGAGGCCGTTTTGCCGGGAGATAATGAGGTGTATCCGTGTCCTTCGCTTATGGCACTGTGTGACCATTTGCAGGGCAAAGCGGTATTAAGTCCCCAAGGTTTCCAGGAACTGGGATCACTGGTATCTCAATCCCCGGATTTAGTGGAGGTTTGTGGTCATGCGCAGGCAAAGCGAGCGCTGAGTTTAGCGGCGGCAGGGGCGCATAGCGTCTTGATGGTGGGGCCTCCTGGAACCGGAAAGTCCATGTTAAGTCACTGCCTACCCGGGTTGCTACCTGAGTTGACACAGGCTCAGGCGCTAGAGGTAGCAGTGATTGATTCTTTGGTTCATGGCCGAGTGGATCCATCCCATTGGCGCCAAGCGCCGTTTTGTGCCCCTCACCATACCTGCTCCAGTGCGGCACTGGTCGGTGGCGGTAAGATTCCAAAGCCCGGCTTAGTATCACAGGCGCACTGTGGTGTTCTGTTCTTGGATGAGTTAGCCGAGTTTAGGCGCGATGCGCTGGAGGCTTTGCGAGAACCTTTAGAAACCGGGGTGGTCAACATTGCGCGAGCAGCGGGGCACATGAGTTATCCTGCGCGCTTTCAACTATTGGCCGCTATGAATCCCTGTCCTTGTGGCTATCTTGGTGGCCTGGTACGCGAGTGTCGCTGCAGCCCTCAGGCCATCCAGCGCTATCAGGATAAAATATCAGGGCCATTGTTGGATAGAATTGATATCCATTTACGTGTTGCCCCAATCCCCGTAAAGACGCTTTCTCAGCCAGTTGCTGACACCCTGACCAGTGCTATGGTGCGCCAACGTGTGGGCATGGCTCGAGCAAAACAGCAGGCGCGGCAGGGGTGCGTCAACAGTGGGCTATCTCAAAAACACCTTCAGCAGTATTGTATTTTAAGCAATGAGGCGCGACAATTGGCGGAAGAGGCCTTTGATAAGCTCAGCTTGTCCGCACGTGGTTATCACCGCTTGTTGCGAGTGTCGCGTACTATCGCCGATTTCGCTGATGAAGACCAGGTTGAAAGCCAGCATGTTGCAGAGGCTATTTCATACAGAA
>JBGSSQ010000380.1:0-1899 GCA_041736975.1 Gammaproteobacteria bacterium | reverse complement strand
CTTTATTTTACCAAGTTCAATATCATGAGATGTTAGCGACGGCGTATCGTAATACCAAAAACTTGATGGATGCAATTAACGAGCGCGTTAAGTTAGAAGCATTATTGCCAGCCGAATCCGCACGCTCTAACAATCGACGCGCATTATGGTTGATGCTCACTACGCTACCAACAGAAGATTTAAATGCCTTTGCCGCTGAAGCTCACGAAGGTTCAGATCTTGGTGGCTGGATACAGCTGGCGGTCATTTCACGCACAAATCCCGAACATGTGCATGATACTTTAGCGCGTTTGGAGGAGTGGAAGTCACGCTACCGAAATCATCCAGGAAATATGATATTACCTTCGCCATTAACGACGGTTGAGCCCTATCTATTTGCTGCGCCTAAAAAAATCGCGCTTCTACTACCCGTATCCGGTAAGCTTGCTGGACCTGGCAATGCGGTGCGTGATGGATTCATGCAAGCTTACGAATCAGCACAGCGTTCTGGCAATCTCGCTGTTCAGGTTTACGATACAGATAAAGCCAGTGCGCTTTCGCTTTATCAACAGGCGATTGCAGAAGGTGCAGATTATGTGGTTGGTCCATTAGGTAAAGCTGATGTGTCGGCTATTGCTTCCATCAACCATCCTGTACCAACGTTGTTGCTCAATGATGTTGCACAAAGCGTTAAACAGAATGCTTATCAATTTGGATTGTCACCTGTCAGTGAAGCAAGACAAGTCGCCGCACGTGCAAGAAAAAATGGTCATAAGCGAACCCTGGTGATTGCGCCAACGGGACCCTGGGGTGATGAAGTAGCCGCTGCATTCATGAACCAATGGCGCGCTGGCGGTGGCGAGGTTGTTGATACGTTAAGATATGCTGAACAAGACAGCATAGCTCCGGCTGTAAAGCACTTATTACATGCGACAGAATTAAAACGACCTTCGCGTGCCAATCCTCATGGGGCTGATTCTAAGGGGCAAATTGAACCAAGACGACGTCAAGATTTTGATATGATCTTTTTGCTGGCCTATCCTTCAAAGGCGCGACAAATCATGCCGATGTTACGTTATTATTTTGCGGGTGATGTCCCTGTCTATGCGACATCCGCCGTGTACTCCGGCAGTGCAAATGCACAAAAGGATCGTGATTTGGATGGGATCATCTTTTGTGACATGCCTTGGGTTTTTAATAATCAAATGGGGCAGAAAAACTGGCCAGAACAATGGAATAGTTATAATCGCTTGTATGCGCTAGGTATGGATAGTTTTGTTTTGGTGAACCAGTTGAATCAATTATTACTCTTTCCAGCAATGGGTATGAGCGATCGCAGTGGTGTGTTGTATTTAAATTCGAATCAGCAGATAGCCCGTATCTTGACCTGGGGAAAAATAAACAAAGGGCTAGCTCAGGAAGTATCAGAAGGGTAATAAAAATAGTAATTCCTGCCGTAAAACCTATGTTGGTGGCAGAGTACCTTCTCCTGATGTCGGGCACTTACTCCCATCAATGGGAAAAGGCGCTCATGCTAGCCACCGGCTTTTCCGGCGGGAATTGATGTAATGAGATCCTTTCGTTTGATTATTCGAATGGATTCCTTTATAATTCGCGAAAAAAGTAGGTGGTCGGTGAAAAATAAGCAAGGTGTTGAGGGTGCTAGTCGTTTATATCGGGCACAATTGCTGACGCTATTGGTGATGTCAATCACCATATTAGTCACCTCAGGCCTATATGCCAGCGCATCAGTTTTGTTGGGTGGTTTAGTTAACATACTGCCAACCGCCTATTTTGCGAAAATAGTATTCAGGTACAACGGTGCATGTGCAGCGGAGCAAATCGTCAAAAGTTTTTATAAAGGCGAAGCGATAAAGCTGCTGTTGACCTTCAGTTTATTTGCACTGATTTTTAAAACGT
>JBGSSQ010000378.1:0-3708 GCA_041736975.1 Gammaproteobacteria bacterium | reverse complement strand
GAAGTTGAAGCGCCAAAGATGCAGCGTGCAAGACCACCGCCGGAAGCCTATCAAGTCGAGAATGAAATCGAAGGTTATCTTGAACCAGAGTATCACTATGATCAAACTTTGAATTGGTGAAAATCAGGCCAAGAATGATTTTCGTCTGGGGAAAAGTGAGTTGAGGAAATTGGGTAAAATTTCATTATATTCAAGCTAAAAAATAGGGCTAGAAATTTGCGTTTTGAAGGGGTTCAGCGATGCGGTATTCGGCAAGGCGATGGTGACTGAAGAAAAAGCCCCTAATTTTTGAAAAAAGTGCGTTTGAATCCCTTATATATTTTTGCTCAAAATCCCGCTTATTTGCTCTAGACAAGAATCGTCCAGTTTAACAGACTGCAAGTTAAGACCCACCGTTCTAGGGTTTTGATTTAATGCTTGGAGAAAACTAACTAAGGCAGGCGTATAATTGATGCCTTCATTAAAATACAAATACACCGTATTGACTTTCGTGCTATCAATGAGTGCTTTGGCCAGTTGTTGAGCGTTTATATCGGTAAAACGAGTAAGAGCAAATTGAGGCGCCAAATCAAGGTTATCAACAATTCGTAGTAGCGCTTCAGGCGTAATGTCATAGTAAGGGTCTAATAAGTGCAAGATCGTCTCCAGCTAATGTTGTTGTTTAATAATAGCAAATGTATGCTCAATAGTCTACTAATATGGTTTTTCTGTAACCAGCAAGCGGTGATAGTCAAGCTACTAACACTGCTTCATTGCCTACAATAAAAGCTATAGACAAGCTTGAAATCGTGGCATTAATGGATAATGTGTCCGATCCGTTCACTAAAAGCCATAAAGATATGCGTTGGAATGAATCTCAATATCGCGCGGCTGTTCTAAAAAAGAAAGAATTTTGCGGAGCTGATTTCTGTAGAGCCTGTAATGGTCTCTCCTTATTCATTCGCATCCCTTCAAATAATACAACCACAAGCATTTTGTTTGATGCAGGTCCAGATGAAAATCTTGCTGTAGACAATGCCAAACGCATGGGTGTAGACCTAAGAGAAGTAGAAGCCATTGTATTGTCTCACAGACATTTTGATCATTATGGCGGAATATTAAGCGTACTCGATGCCATTGGCAAAAAAAACCTCCCCGTATTCTCACCCAGATCTTTTTATGCCTGGAGCCTTTGATAAAGGCACTCTTATGGAAGTCAGCTATAATTTAACAAATGAAGACATAGCCGCCCACAACGGCCTTATTAAAGAAGCAAGAGAATCCATGCTTTTATTAGACGACACAATGCTCATCAGCGGTGAAGTTCCCAGAGTGACCAGTTATGAACTTGGTTCTCCCGCCGAATGCAGGAAGCAAGCTGATCAATGGGAAAAATCACCCGAAGTCGCCGATAGAATCAGCCCAACCATCGAAGATCTCGGCCGCCTAAATCCGGACTACATCATTACAGGACACTGCACTGGTGCCAGAGCGCAAGCTGAGCTTACAGCGGCGTTTGCAGATCGGCATATTAGCTATGGTGTGGGCACGGTGTTTAACTTCACTAGTAGCAGCATCTAGACGGCAAGACATATAATCACAAGATATATATTGTGTTTTGAAATATAAAAACAAGAAATAACCTGTGGTTTTTTGATTTATAACAAAGTATATCTCATAATCGCAAACAGGCAACACGGGATATATTTGGTGAGATTATGAGGCAGAAATTAGTTATTAGGCAAATTGATGCAATGCTAAAACAGTTCAGTGGGGAAAAACCTATAACACGACCTGCTAAAGGTTGGGTTAATACAATAAGAAGCGCCCTCTGCATGACTAAAACAGAACAGGCAAATAAAATGGGCTTCCTCTAAAGAATCTGTGGGTCTAATCAAGGTTTTTGGGAAATTCCTTTGAATCAACAGATCTGTTATAATATCCCCCTACTTCAAGGCGGGAACTGCTGCAGATGTGTTTTGCTTGGCAATCCATTACGTTAATCACTGACGCGCAACGATGGTTAAAAGATCTGCGAGCGCGAAAAAATGTCTTATGCTCAGAAAACAGCTTATGGTGGTCTTTTGTTACCGACTGGCCGAAGTGCCTTCATCCATGGCTTGAATCCTTCGAGCAAGGTCGCTACCGGTTTGAGCCGATGTCACAATATCGCTTCTTGGATGAAACCGTCCGTGTCTGGCAGTACGCCGATCGATTGATGATCAAGCTGATCCTCGGGATTATTAAGCCGGTCATAAAACACATTATCTCGCCACGCTGTTATCATCTTCAAGGGCAGAGTGGGGTCAAAACGGCTATTAGACACATCAAAAACAGTTTAGTTGCTTCTGATTACCGCTACATCATTCGGACTGACATCCGAGGGTATTATGAGTCGATTTCACGTAAATTGCTGACACAGCAATTACACCGGCATTTTCAGGATCCTCGGTTACAGAATTACTTTGAACAGATTGTCAATTGCGTTGTGGATCGCGGTGGTGATGTCTTCAATCCGACATTTGGCATCCCGAGACGCTCGTCGTTGTCGCCTTTTTTTGGGGCTCTGTATTTGTCGTCACTCGACCAAGCTCTGCAAAATCGTAACGGCATTCAATACTTTCGGTATATGGATGATATTCTCATCCTTGCCCAAACTAGGCATCAATATCGCCGAGCCAAAAAAATCTTGTTTCAGATTCTTCATGATTTAAAACTCGAAGTCTCACCAAAGAAAACCAGAATGGGGCTGATTGGGGACGGTTTTCATTTCCTAGGAGGTCTCTTTGAGGTGCCGCGAAGCCCTCAAGACAAATCCCAGGTCAGCGTACAGATCCATCCAAGATCTTGTGCGCGTGCTTTGGATAAGATTAACGCTATGCGAAAGAATGCGGTCCATCCCGCGACGATGCAGCGTTACCTCATCCGTTGGGCATCCTGGTGGTCAGACACGCTTATGTCGGCTGCAGTGATGTCGTTACTTTACAGTTGGGTTCTTCACACTGCCGCTCGAGACCCCACGGCTATGTGGTTTGGCAGAGGCCTATTGAGCCGCGCCTTTCTGACCCAATTAGATTGAAGATAGCGACCTCACTGGCTATAATGACAGCTGATTTGAGTCTTGCGGCTCGCATGCGTGTGATGATCTAAACTCCGCAAGCACGTTGCGAGTACACACTGCGAACTCCTTCCGGGGACGAAAAACGCTTACTACAGAAGAGCGATTATTGGTCAACTCACTCATCGACACAGCACGCATCGCTGCCCACCCAGGATAACATCCCTGGACGCCGCCCTGATCCTCTAGCTCAAACCACCACTTTAGATAGTTCATGTATCTCTTCACTTCTTGATTTAACCCTTCCTTATTGCCTTCCGCTACTTTTTCCCATGCCGCATAGGCGCCTTCTTCGCACATCGTTAGGATCAGCCACGCTGGAAATTTTCTTTGCGCTCCGCCTACCTCTTGGCACCACATTTGTTCTAGCTTATCCCGGTCAAATAATGCGTCATAGCCTTTAATATACTCATCCATCCTAGCCAGTACCTCATCAAAACTCCAGTGAGTGCCATGTGCTTGTGCCACTTGACCTGTAGGATCGTTGAGTGCAGTTAATTGCTCTTCTATCTGGGTATCTCGCAAATACCTTTTGATTAAGGCCTGCATCGGCTTATCGAGTGCCCATGCTGCATATTGAAGCCCTGTAATGGGAGGGAATTCCCTACCGG
>JBGSSQ010000355.1:0-11209 GCA_041736975.1 Gammaproteobacteria bacterium | reverse complement strand
GGCAGGGATATTCACCCTAGGCATCGCCATCGGTATCAGAATGATTTACAGCAAACTCAAATACGGCCACGTCAGCTTTTTCAACGATAAAACGCCTATTCAAAAGACGCTTGATTCAATGGAAAAAGAAGTTAAAATCGTTACCGCACCAGTAGCATAAGAAGACCAAGATCTAGCTGGGTATTTATTTTTTCTGGATTGTTTCGCTTTGCTCGCAATGACAGAATGGCACCACTTCATGATGGGAGGCTAGCTTTACTCTAGCTCAGCCCATCGTACGTAAGCTGCGTGCAAATCTGTTTCTATTTGAGTAAGAGCCTCTTGAATAGTGGGTAGTTGTTCAGCGTTATTTTTGTAGAAGTCCGGATCGGCGAGTTGTTTGTGGTATTCAGCTTGTTTTTTTTCTAGTTTTTCTATGCGGCCAGGTAGGGCATCCAGTTCTTTTCGTTCCTGTCGACTTAATTTCGATGCTGTTTTGCCTGGTTCATCTTTTTTTATAGCAGCTGGTTCTTTGGTAGCGTTTTGTTCGTCATCGTAAGCTTTTTGTCTTAACCAATCGTCGTAGCCGCCGAAGTATTCTCCGACTTTACCATCTCCTTCCATTACCACCGTACTAGTAACAATATTATTTAAAAAGGCGCGATCATGGCTCACCAACAATAAGGTGCCGGTATAGTTCATTAATTGTTCTTCGAGTAGCTCCAGAGTTTCCACATCCAAATCGTTGGTAGGCTCATCGAGTACTAATACATTACTGGGTTGCAAGAATAATTTTGCCAACATCACACGATTGCGTTCACCACCTGACAACACTTTTAAGGGACTGCGAGCGCGCTCAGGAGAAAACAGAAAATCCTGTAAATAACTGATAATATGTTTTTTCTGATCACCGATAATCACTGTTTCGGTGCCGCCCGCAACATTCTCTAAAACCGTTTTTGCTTCATTCAGTTCACTTTGCTTCTGATCAAAATAGGCCACACTAATATTGGTTCCGATTTTAACCGTACCTTCTGTTGACTTTAAATGACCCAAAAGCAAATTCAGCAACGTTGATTTACCAGAGCCATTAGGCCCAATAATCCCAATTTTATCACCGCGCATAATGGTGCTAGAGAAGTTTTTAATGATGTCGGTATGATCGTAACGATAACAAACATTTTTAAGCTCAAAAACTATTTTACCCGCCTGCTCCACTTCCTGCTGAGAGAAATTAATGTTGCCGCTACGGACACGACGCTGGCTGCGCTCTTTACGCATGCTTTCAAGCGCACGCACTCTGCCCTCATTACGAGTTCGACGTGCTTTGATCCCTTGCCGAATCCATATTTCTTCGTTCGCTAATTTCTTATCGAATAAGGCATTGGCTTTTTCTTCGGTTTGCAATAACACTTCTTTATGTTTGAGGTAGTCTTCATAATGACCCCGCCAACTAATTAATCGTCCATTATCTATTTCAACAATTTGCGTCGCTAGATTTTGCATCAACACACGATCATGGGTGACAAAAATAATGGTCGGACGTGCATTTAATAAAAACTTTTCCAGCCAAGTAATCGCTTCAATATCCAGGTGATTAGTCGGCTCGTCCAACAACAAAACATCAGGCTCCATCACCAAAGCTTGGCCTAATAACACACGACGTTTTAAGCCACCGGATAACTTATCAAAGATGACATCCGTCGGCAATTTAAGCTGCGTCAACACTTTCTCAACCCGATATTGCTGATCCCAACTCTCTAAACCTAAGGCATCTAAAGGCTCAGCGACCACCTCTAGTACTGATTTGTGAATATCCTTTGGTATGGTTTGCGATAGCATTGCCATACGTAACGCACTCTCTTGGTCAACTAATCCTGCGTCAGGTGTCATCTGACCATAAATCAATTTCATCAGTGTGGTTTTACCCGCACCGTTGCGACCAATTAAGCAAACACGCTCTCCCCGCTCTATAACAAGATTAGCGCTTTCGATCAGAGGGCGACCTCCGTGACCGAGGGTAATATTTCTTAAACAGATTTGTGACATTTTGTTATGTTAACCTTATTTGTGTGCCTAACTTGTTTGCGACTAGGCACGTTTGTCTAGTGGTACGTACGGACGTGAAGAAGGCCCGGTGTATTCGGCCAATGGTCGAATTAGTTTACCGAGCTCTCGCTGCTCAATAACATGCGCAGCCCAACCGGCTGTTCGCGCAAAAACGAATAATGGCGTAAACATGGCGGTGGGAATACCACAAAAATGGTACGCTGAGGCGCTATAAAAATCGAGATTAGGAAATAGGTGTTTTTCTTGCTGCATGATGAGATCAATACGCTCTGACACAGGAAAAAGCACGGTATCACCGGCAGAATCAGCCAATAGTTTTGCCCAGTTTTTAATAACATCAGAACGAGGATCTGAGGTACGGTAAACTCGATGGCCAAAACCCATAATGAGTTCTTTGTTGTCCAGCATCTCATGAATGCCTGCTTCGGCTTCTTCAGGTGATTTAAAGCGTTCTATAAGCTCCATTGCCGCTTCATTGGCTCCGCCATGAAGTGGGCCACGTAATGTCCCAATGGCACTACATAAAGCTGAATAAAAATCGGCACCCGTAGACGTGGTGACTCGGGCCGCAAATGTTGAAGCATTAAACTCATGCTCTGCATAAAGAATTAAAGAGACATTGATGGCTTGACGATGCAATGCATCAGGCTCTTTACCGTGTAAAAGGTGCAAAAAGTAACCGGCCATAGATTCGTCATCTAACTGAGTATCAATACGTATGCCCTCAGCATGAAAACGATACCAATAAACCAACATAGCGGGAAACAAAGCCAACAAACGATCACACACTTCTAACTGATTGTGCGAAGAAGACTCAGGTTCAAGTGTGCCTAAAAAAGAACAACCTGTGCGTAACACATCCATCTGATTCCCTGTAGCAGGAATCAATTCCAAAACCTGGATTAGCTCAGCAGGTAATGCTCTTAAACTAATCAGACGCTTTTGATATGCGGCGAACTCGTGCAGTGTGGGTAATTTTCCACGGGTAAGCAGGTAAGCGACTTCTTCAAATGCAGCATGTTCAGCTAATGCATTGATTGAGTAACCGCGATAGTTTAATCCCATCCCCTCTTTACCTACACTACTAATGGCGGTTTCACCGGCGATTATTCCAGCTAAGCCAGCACTGACAGCACTCGTCATGTTATTACTCCTTACTCTGTTATAGAGAAAATTAGTCACTAAAGCATCTCAAGCCCTAGGCCAGAACTGCTTCCTTATCCTTACAATAATAGAATGGCAAATTACGGTGTTACCCTACCCTACAAGATCTTCTTGTTGACGATAGTCTAGCATTTCATAAAGTGCATCGCGCGTTTGCATGGTGTGCAACACACTTTGTTGTGACCCTGTTTCTCTAATTGTCTGAAACACATTTAAGGCTGCCAAATTCATCGCTCTAAACGCACTAAGAGGATAAAGCGCCATGGCAACACCGGCCTCTTGTAGCTCTGTGGTCGAAAATAAAGGTGTTTGACCAAATTCAGTGATATTAGCTAACACTGGGACACCGACCGCTTTCACAAATTCGTGATATTGGTCTAACGATGTTAGTGCCTCAGCAAATATCATCTCGGCACCAGCACTCACATATTCTCTTGCCCGTGCGATTGCGGCTGCTAAGCCTTCTACACCCGCCGCATCGGTACGTGCCATTATGACAAAAGCAGGATCCGCTTTGGCAGCAACAGCGGCGACCAGACGGGCAACCATTTCTTCAACACTCACTAACTTTTTCCCGGGACGGTGCCCACAGCGTTTATTGTCCCACTGATCTTCAATATGGATCCCCGCAGCACCCGCTTGTGTTAATTCTCTCACAGTCCGCGCGATTCCGATAGCATTACCCCAACCAGTATCAGCATCGACTAACAAAGGCAGTGAAGTAGCTGCCGTAATATGCCGCACTTCCGTGAGCACATCCGTTAAATTAGTTACCGCCAAATCTGGTAAAGCGAAGTTGGCATTCGCCACACCGGCTCCAGATAAATAGAGCGCTTTAAATCCGGTTTTTTCTGCTAGCTTTGCCGCATAAGCATTGATAACACCGACAATTTGTAGCGGTTTTTCCGTGGCCAAGGCGTGCCTAAAACGTGTTCCCGCACTCATGATTGTGCCTCCTCTTCATCTCTTAACACACGACGTAGAATCTTGCCTACATTGCTTTTAGGTAATTCATCACGAAAAACCACTTCATGTGGTCTTTTGTACCCCGTCAAGTTTTTTCGACAATAATCAATAAGTTCCTCAGCCGTCAGCGCCGGATCTTTTTTCACTACAAAGGCTTTGACGTGTTCACCTGATTTTTCATCGGACGCACCAATGGCGGCAGCCTCTAAAACACCAGGGTGTGAAGTCAGCACCGCTTCCACTTCATTGGGATAGACTTTAAATCCTGAGACCACAATGAGCTCTTTTTTGCGGTCAATCAGGTTGACATAGCCCTGCTCATTAATCGAACACATATCACCGGTTTTTAACCAACCATCCTCACTCAACACCAGTGCGGTTTCTTGGGGATTATGCCAATAGCCCACCATAACCTGAGGGCCTTTAGCGCAGAGCTCTCCCACTTCCCCCACAGGCAGCGCCTGTCCTTGATCATCACGCACTTCAATAACCGTATCCACCAGGGGTTTACCAATACTGCCGTTAAAGCGGGAGATGTTAATAGGATTAATGGTGATCACTGGGCTGGCCTCGGTTAGCCCGTAGCCCTCAATAATACATTTTTTTGTGATACGCTGCCATTCATTGGCCACACTTTCATGCGTACCCATTCCCCCTGAAATCGATAATTTCAGCTGGGAAAAATCCATTTTTGAAAATGCGGGGTTATTGAGTATGGCCGCATAAAGCGTGTTAATACCGGTCAACATAGTGACGGGGTATTTTTGCCAGGTTTTGAGTAGCCCTGGGATATCGCGTGGATTGGTCACCAATACCACATGACCACCCACACTATAAACAGCAAAAGCATTAATCATTAGGGAAAAAATATGGTATAGCGGCAAAGGCGTGAGGGCAACATGAGCATACTCATCCAGTCGCTCTCCTGCCCAAGCTCTGGCTTGATGTACATTCGCACACATATTGCCATGAGAGATAATGGCCCCTTTAGAAACCCCGGTGGTCCCGCCGGTATACTGCAAAAAAGCCATATCACTAGATAAACATTCGACACGGGTAAAATTTGCCAACCGACCTTGCGCTAACACTTGTTTAAAAAAGACGGCTTGAGGAATATCAAAGGAGGGAACCAGATGCTTCACATATTTTACTATAGCATTCAATAAAGTGCCTTTAATCAATCCCAGTAGATCACCCAAGTGAGTCACTATGATATTTTTAATGGGTGTGCTGGATTGAATTTCAGCTAAACGTGCCCCGCAGGTTGAGCTGAGAATAATATTTTCGCACTGGGCATCATTCAACTGAAGCGCTAATTCGCGACTGGTATACAACGGGTTAATATTTACAACCACCCCCCCTGCCCTTAAAATCCCATGTAGTGCAACATAATATTGCAGGCAATTGGGCATCATAATCGCAACTCTATCGCCTTTTTTAATTTTAAACTCATTCTGTAAATAGCTAGCAAAATCTCTGGATAACTCAGCGAGCTTACTATATGAAAGAGAACGCCCCATATTACTCACAGCAAGATCATTGGCGTAGTCAGCATAACCTTGCTCAAAGAGTTCAACCAGTGTAGAAAAGCCAGGACCCTTTCTGCTCGACTTTGCTGTCTCCGCTCCTGCGTGTTCCGTCTTACCCAAGCTATTCTCAAGGCCATTATCCATCATCGCCTCTCTCCCCCGTTTTCATTTCAACTAAAGTATGCGAGAATAGCTACAAATCAGTGACTAATCAACTTTCAAGGGAATAGCGCGCTGTAACGGCAATTGACACAGGAAGATAAAGGACACGCATGGCGACTCCATTAAAATCAGCACAGTCTCAAAAGACAACAGCGTTTGGTCTCAAAGGTAATTTAATGACGCTTACCGTCATGCACTTATTCCGAACAGACCTGGACGAAGTCCGTCAACAATTAAAATCCACAGTAGCTGCAACACCGAAATTCTTTGCTCAAATGCCCATTGTAGTTGATTTGCAACACCTCATTTCACATCCCTACCCTATTGATTTTTTGGGCATCAGTAACTTACTACGTGAATATGGCTTGATTCCGGTGGGCGTCAGTAATGGCACAGCTGAACAACTACAAGCAGCACATTTAGCGGGCCTTGGGACACTTTCGCAGATCAAGAAGGAAGCTAAAACTGAAGGATCCGCAAAAGCTGCAGCAACAAAACAGCCAGAAGCCCCAGACACCAGAAACACTACGCGCCAGGCTAAAACACCAGAATCCGCAGCTGCTATGCCATCCAAACTTATCACTACGCCTATTCGCTCTGGTCAACAAGTGTACGCTAAAGGCTGTGATTTAATTATTATCGCCACCGTTAGCACCGGCGCTGAAGTACTGGCCGATGGCAACATTCACGTCTACGGAACCTTGCGCGGACGCGCACTGGCCGGTGTTCAAGGTGATCAATCCGCCAGAATTTTTTGCAATGGCTTACAAGCTGAACTCATTTCCATCGCCGGTCAATACAAACTACAGGACAACATTGACGTTGCTAACCCCAACGCATCTGTGCAGATTTTTATCCAGGACGACCAGCTTCAGATTGAATTATTGTAGTTTGAGCCGCCGCCAACCCCCATTACACCGACAGACAACGAGCTATAGCCATAGTTAGGCCCATAGTCCCCATTGTCATAGCCGTAGTAGCCATCGTAATAGCCAGTATCATAGGTGCTAACAGCGCACCCCGTAACAGCCGCTGCGATTAATACACTTAAAGTGCAGTTAATAAAAATGTTCATAATACAACACTCCCTTTCGCATAATAATATATATATTTATAGAAACGCCACATTGCGATGGGTATGTTTGGTGAGGCGACACCGATATAAATCTACCCGCCTCTTTTATTACAAAAAAAAACAGTGTAAGCTGAGCTTATTGTTGTCTTAAAAATATTAAGGGTAACCATGGCTAAAATCATAGTCGTAACTTCTGGAAAAGGTGGCGTGGGTAAAACCACTACGTGTGCCGCATTTGCCACTGGCCTCGCAATGCGTGGCTATAAAACTGTCGTCATCGATTTTGACGTAGGCTTACGTAATTTAGATTTAATCATGGGATGCGAACGTCGCGTTGTTTATGATTTTATCAATGTAATCAACGAAGAAGCGAAACTTGCTCAAGCGCTAATTAAAGATAAGCGTATCGAAAACCTCTACATTTTACCAGCATCTCAAACACGTGATAAAGATGCACTCTCACTCGAGGGAGTAGAACGGGTGCTCGATAACCTCGCTAAAGACTTTGATTTTATTGTCTGCGATTCACCGGCTGGTATAGAGCGTGGCGCGCATCTAGCAATGTATTTTGCTGATAGTGCCATCATCGTGACCAACCCTGAGGTATCTTCAGTACGCGATTCTGATCGCATTTTAGGCATTTTATCGAGCAAATCTCGCCGCGCTGAAAAAGGCCAATCACCACCAACTGAACATTTACTTTTAACTCGCTACTCGCCTACGCGTGTGCAATCTGGGGAAATGCTGAGTGTTGATGATGTCAGAGAAATTCTCGCCATCCCATTACTAGGTGTTATTCCAGAATCACAAGCTGTGCTTCGCGCGTCTAACGCCGGTATCCCCGTAATAGTTGACCAGGAAAGTGATGCTGCTCAAGCCTACGCTGATGCAGTCGGCCGATTTTTGGGCGAAAAAATCCCGTTTCGGTTCATCAACCCCGACAAAAAGAGTTTTCTCAAACGCTTGTTCGGGCAGAAGGAAAAGGAATACGTCTAATGAGCTTACTCGATATATTTCGTTCAAGAAAGCCAAACTCTGCAAATCTTGCCAAAGAGCGTTTGCAAATTATTGTCTCTCATGAACGCACACGTCAATTACGAGGCAATACTATTAACCTGCAAGAATTAAAACAAAAGCTGGTCAGTGTTATTTCTGAATATCTGCATATCAATGAGAAAGAGTTTAGTGTACAGCTTCAGCATGACGCTGATCATTCTGTTTTAGAAATGAATGTGACACTGCCTGATTCCGTTGAGACTTAACGACTAATATGCCACAAAAAGTTGTTGGTCGATGAACTTCAACAAAGTTCAGATTGATCAATTAAGGGAGTCCTCGCTACTATCCTTTGGATATTAAGTGTTGACTCCCGCTACATACAGCTACTCAGTAACTATTTTCCATTGTGTAAGGCCATTTACAATTTTTCGAGTCTGGGCACAACTTCTTGTGCAGATTCGTCAGTAGTTCTGAGTTATCAATACGATAAAACTGCGGTCTGTAACTCCAAATACGACGAAAGCCTCCTTGACAGCTGTAATCATTGGATGTGCATTTGACTAACTCTTCAAATAAATAACACTCCCCTGGAGCACAGCGAGGGTATTGTATATCTTGGCTGGGAATAGGACCTCGAGTCGGCAAAGCAACCCGACGCACTTCGAAATCGTTACCAGAAGGGTTAAACTCGGGAGAGCCACACCGTCCGGAACCACATTGCCCGCCTGCTTGCGCGTATGCCACACTTTGACAACACAACACAAGACATCCTAGAAAAAAAACTAGCTTCTTCATCACTGCTCCTTGTTAGACACTTTTGCCATTATAGCGCACTGAGCGCCGATTTTCCTGTGAATTTTTATCACCAACATCATCGCGAGCGAAATGACGGGGGGACAACCTATTTCCCGGTCAATTCAGCGTCTGAGAAGTCATCCACTGAGATAACAAAATCGCGTAGCTCATTGTATTTTCTCAAGTTTCCGGCCTGAGTGCGCGTTAAGATTTTTTGCTGTTCAGCATTATCTATACACTCAGCAAACGTGAGACCTCTAACCTTACCGGCTTTAACAGCTTTATTGAGTGTAGTGATGATCTTTTGATGCTTAGTCACTAACTTCAAGGCTGCCTCTAACAAACCTGACAGGTTTTTTCCATCTTCGACCAGATAAGCTCCTTCGACCATCTGAGAACGCAGGCGACTAGGGGTCATCATAATTTTACCTAACTGCTGCCCCAATCGATCATTAGGCGCTGCATTCCAACGACCTACGGGAAGTAGGATAAATCGTAACAGACACCGAATTACCGTATTCGGAAAATTTTGAATCACCCCAGCAAGCGCCTCTTCAGCCTGGCACAGCAAATATTGGCAGGCCCAATCGACCAGCGGTTGCTGATCTTGAGGTTCTTTATGCTCATGAAATTGTTTTAACACAGCCGATGCCATATAACACATACTCAGCACATCTCCTAAACGCCCAGAAAGCTTTTCTTTGCGCTTCATGGCACCACCCAGGTAGAGCATGCATGCGTCTGATACAAAAGCAAAAGCCGCCGTCATGCGGTTAAGCCGTTGGTAATAATGTTTTACCGGGCTTGTAGGCGCTGCAGATAGCCGACCATTGGTCAAGCCCATCCACAATGAGCGCACGAGATTACTTAACAGATGCCCACCATGGGCCATAACAGCTTCGGTAAACTGCTCAAGTCCCGCTTTTTTATCTTCATTGGCTAAGGCATTAATCTCTTTCAGAATATAAGGGTGACAGCGGATCGCACCCTGCCCGAAAATAATCATTGAGCGGGTTAAAATATTAGCACCTTCAACGGTAATGCCTATGGGCAATTGTTGATAACTACGTCCCAGGTAGTTTTTAGGTCCCAAACAAATACCCTTACCACCATGAATGTCCATTGCATCATTCATCATTTGACGGCCCATTTCGGTGACATGGTATTTACTGATAGCGGAAGGCACGGCGGGTGCTTCGCCCGCATCGATGGCAGCCACGGTAAAGTTACGTGTCGCTGTCATAATAGTACCTAGACCTGCCATACGCGCTAGGCGTTCATCAATACCGCCGAATTTCCCTATCGGTAAGCCAAATTGCTCGCGCACACGCGCATAAGCCCCGGTAGCCGCCATAACTTGCAATGCCCCACCTAAAGAGATCGAAGGTAAAGAAATCGCACGCCCTACCGCCAAACGCTCCACCAACATAGTCCAACCTTTGCCCGCCATTTTAAAGCCACCAATAATGGCATCAATGGGCACAAAAACCTCTTTGCCTCGCACTGGCCCGTTGGGAAACACCGCATTCAAAGGGAAATGACGGCGACCATGCTCTACGCCAGTGGTGCTAGCGGGAATCAATGCTACAGTAATCCCTAAATCTTGCTTTTTACTCATAATATTATCGGGATCAAATAAACGAAACGCTAAACCGATGACCGTTGCTACAGGCCCCAGAGTAATATAGCGTTTATTGAAATTCAGGCTTATGCCAGTGACCTTCTCACCATCGATTTCTTTGATACACACGGTGCCATAATCCGGCATACTGGTAGCATCAGAGCCAACGTCAGGCCCTGTCAAGGCAAAACAAGGGATATCCTCACCGCGCGCTAACCGCGGTAGGTAGTGATCACGCTGCGCTTGTGTACCATACTCCAAGAGCAACTCCGCTGGCCCCAATGAGTTAGGAACAGACACTGTACTGGCAACAGAAGCACTGCAACCCGCAAGTTTTGATAAAATGGAGGCATGAGCAAAGGCGGAAAAGCCCTTCCCCCCATATTTTTTAGGAATGATTAGACCAAAAAATCCCTGCTCTTTAATATACGTCCAAAGGTTGTCGGGAATATTGACGTGGTTATGGGTGATGTCCCATTCATCAATCATGCTACACAATTCATTCACCGGCCCATCCAAAAAGGCCTGTTCGGTTTTACTCAGCTTGGGTTTAGCGTAACCCAGCAAGTGCGACCAATTCGGCATGCCAGCAAACAGCTCCCCTTCCCAGCCCACTGTCCCTGACTCCAACGCGGCTTGCTCAGTAGGAGACAACGAGGGCATCAGCTTGGCCACATTTTTAAATATAGGCGCTATCAATCGTCTTTGCGTTTTTTCATCAAATAGCACAGCCACACTGAGGGCATAAAGCAGCCAAAAAATCAAAAGCGCAATGAAGTGAGTAGAACTAAGGACACTTAAGATCAGGAGATAAAATCCAACCCCAACGCTAAAAACCGCTCGACTCGC
>JBGSSQ010000334.1:0-1512 GCA_041736975.1 Gammaproteobacteria bacterium | reverse complement strand
ATATAGTATATAATCGAGAATTTGCCACTTTAGACGCTAGCCGAAAAGACCTGTTGCCAATAGTAATAGGCTCACCGTACTCAATATTCAGAGACTTGCTATCAAGCCTCTTGTAGACCGCTTCAAATCAGGCCCCAGACCTTCCCTAGCACCATTGCATATTTTTGACTAACATGGTACTATATATTAGCAAAACATCACAGAGACTATAGAATGCTCGAACAAATGCCAGATACCGTTGTTGTTACATTAAGCAAAATGCTGCCAACTCAGGCGCTATCGCGTTTGCGGCAAACCAGCACGTTTTTCCACGCGCACGCTCACTATCGTGAAGAACATTTGCGACGTCACTTTCTTGCTCAAATTAGCCAATACCAAATCATTCCAGGGCCACTGGTACAGCATTGCCTAGCCTGGCAGAAACCCGAAGTACTAAGCTATTTTAGCCAAGCACTAATTGGCTACGGTCAACTGGCTAATTCCTTGTATCGCACACCCGATGCGGAATGGATAATCTACGCCCTACTGAACCAACCATTCAAAGTCTCTCAAACAATACACAGAGTTGGTCGCCATACACAGTATCAACCCTATCATTTTTACGCTCTAGCAGGGCACTGGGATTCCTTTAAACACGATTTTGATTCCACTCCAGCGACCCACAAGACAAGGCAAGAACAAGAAAAAGTCGCCCAATGGGCTGCGCATGGAGGGCATTTTAACTTTATTGAACGACTGTCCAGTGAATATGGCTTTCCCAACCCTGAACAAGATCGCGCTTATTGCGAGATACTACTGTACGGCGCCATAGCTGGTGGCCATTTACAGCAAGTGACATTGTTAGTCGCACAACTTTTGGGTAGCAATACTAGACTTAATAAAAATTTCGCAGTCAGTGCAGCTCAAAAGGGGCAGTTTGCCGTTTATGATTGGTTAACTCAGACAACAACACACAGCTGTCGATTAATTTTATTAAAGGAAGCCACTGCTGTATTTTTTGCTGCCGCCGAACATGACAACCTATCACTACTAACTCATTTTTTAGAAGACCCTCACGCTCAAAAAAGATGGGGCCTCACCCTAACATCAGAATATGAGGATCAAAATATTTTCTTGAAAGCTTTAGACGGTGGAGCAGTTAATGTTTTACGATATATACTAAAATCCTACCCTAATTTCCTTCTAAACACATTTAGCAATGGCGAACAAGCTATTCATATTGCCGCTAAGGCAGGCAATGACGCCTTATGTTTACACCTAGTGAATGAGTATAAAGTGGACCCGTTGTCAATCGATGCTAACGGTGCATCAGTCTTACATTATGCTGCAAAATCCGGTCATTGGCCTTGCTATGAAGCCCTGGTGAAACAGTTTTTTAATACTAGCCCCCTACCTCAAGATAACAAAGGCGAAACCCCTCTAGACTATGCTGCAAAAGCAGGTTGCTACTGGTTTTTGAAACAAGTACTTAGTCATTTTGGCATTAATTCCTGCCAGACTCAAACAAAGATC
>JBGSSQ010000287.1:0-5619 GCA_041736975.1 Gammaproteobacteria bacterium | reverse complement strand
ATCCAGCTATTTGGTATAGTGCTGAAGTGAGTGAAATAATTGAAATTAATCGTAATGAAAAACCTTCAGCATTGTATCAACCAAAATTTTTTTTTGCTGCTGACCCGCAATCGCAAGTTGCTATTCAAGCGCACACTGAGGCGAATATTGATAATGATATTACGGCCCTGTGGGCAGATGTTCTAGGCCTTTCTCTAGTCGATATTAATCGACAAGTGCCTTTTGACCAATACGGTGGCGACTCTCTCGCCACCATCAAACTGTTGTTAACACTGAAGTCAAAACACGGTATAAAAATAGATTTTCGTTTTTTTGATAGTCACATGTGTCTACAAGAGTTTATTGATTTCGTGATAGCAGTGCAAGCTTGGGAGCACGCGCTAGATGCGCAATTGAATGGGGCAAAAGAGACACTGTTTTACTTTCCTCCATTGGCTGGCGATGCTTATGAGAGATTGCCAGCCTTGAGAGAGGCCATTGGTAATGGCATTAACCATCTTGTTTTTCGCTGTCCCCTTATTGTGGCTGATGACCAGCCATCAGGATTTTTCCAGTTAATGCAGCGCCAGTGTGTTCAAAAAAAGCTAGACTTAGTTTTTTTGGCTAGAGTGTTGGCCAATATCATTGTTAAATCACGAGAGAGTAAAGAATTTCACCTGGTAGGTTATTCATTTGGTGGAATGTTAGCAGCGGCCACTGCGTGTGAGTTGCAACAGCGAATGTTCAAGGTGAAATATTTAGGACTAGTTGATGCGCAAGTGCCTATACATCAGCCAGTCTCGCTCCTTAATAATCAACACCGCCGTGTCGTTAGTGCGCTAGAAAAAATCGTTACTGGAGCGACCACAGGGGCAATTAAAAATTATATAAATCATTATATGTCGATATTGATTCAAGACGTTGATCAACAAGTTACCCATAGAGCCTTTATTATAAATATTATGGAGTCTCTACTACGCAATTTAAAAAAAGATCTAGACGCTATGTCAGATATGGACACTGAAACCTTCAAAGATTTAGCTCGTTTAAATGCACAACTGTGGACGGCTTATCATCATTTCTTACTGGTCATCGATTATGTGCCAAGAAAAGAGAGTATGCAGTTAACCCATGTGCATTGTTATGTGGCGGGTATGGTTGAGGAACAGTTGCAGGGTCTTGAATTAGCCGATACTGATTGGCGAGGATATTGTAAAGATAATGACTGTAAAGTTATTCCTTTTGGTGAAAATAATCATTCCACTATGTTGGCCAATGACTCTTCTGTATTGAAAATAATAGCCAATGATCTTGCTAGCACGTTAGCGCCCTCATTATCGTTTGATGGTCAATTTGGTTTACCACCGATATTTAGTGATTTTACTGGTAGAAAAGCTGAGTTAGCTCATCTCAAGAAACATATGGGTAGCATACAGGTCGTCACCAATAAATATAATCCACCACCTGTGAATACACAACAAATCCATGGTTCGGGTGGTGTAGGTAAAACAATGTTGGTTAGTCAATTTGTACGTTTAATGCTGTTTGAGGGCACCTGCCAGTGGGCAATTTGGTTACGTCAAGGCGAGGTCGATTTGGAGAGTCGCGATGAAATAATTGATGCTCAGTTTATTGCTTTAGCGACTCGTCTCGGTATCGAGATAGCCAAGTACAGAATCGACAGCCTGGTAGAGTTAACTTATAAAATGTTGAATAAGCTCGGTAGGGGGATCGTGGTTTTAGATGATGTCCTAAACTACAATACTTGTACACGCTATCTACCACAACAATATGGTATAAATGATATCGATGTCATTATAACGTCACGTAGTAGTGAAATCTGGAATCCTGACATCAGAAGACTGGATTTAAGTATTTTAGAAGCTAGTGATGCGTTGACTTATATTAAAAAAGTTCTGGATAAGTGTGGTGTGATCTTTAGTGCAGTGGATGCTGCTAAATTGGCGAAGATGTTGGGATATTATCCATTAGCCTTGACGCAGGCATTGGCATATATTGTTAACTCAAATGGCCAGTGTACTTTGGCAAAGTATCGTCACATATTTAAACAACTCAAAAAAAATGCAGAAAGCTTCCTCAATATAAAACCTTTTGCTCATGATCAACATCAAGAAACTGTGTATATGACAGTTAAGTTATCCTTAGAGCGAATACACAACGAGATAGCAACACAATTATTGACTGCTGCATCTTATTTTGCACCTGAAGCACCTATAGAGTTTGGGTTGTTGCAGCACTGGAGTAAAGATGATTTGAGTGGGATCGATGCTATAAGGAAGCTGCAACAATATGGTCTGTTGACTCAGAGCGCAGTTGCAGGATGTGTTCAGATTCATCAGATTGTTCAGACGATTATGCGTCTACAGCATGCTGAAGAAACCGAGCTCATTATGATTCAAGATGTTGCCAAAACACTAGATGAGTATTATGACACCGAAGAATCGGTACTGGGATCGGAATTACGAGGCAATCGATGTTTGCCCCATTTTTTGCGGTTAGCAAAAGCTTTAAAGAAGTTGCAGTCTAACCCTGAGACAATGGTGCTAGCCGCTAACTTGCAGTTAAATATCGGTATTGTACTAATATTATCTGGACAAGAAGAGGCTGCACTGCGCAATCATCAGAACGCTATTCAAGGTTATTTAATGGCAAATTGTACTGGTAAGTCAGAAGAAGATAAGTTACTCCATCCAAACTTGGTTCTGGCACAACTCCAGCTAGCTTTAGCTACCTTGCGCACAGGAAAGCCTTCTGAGGCTTTAACGTTGCTTAAAGAAATTAGCCCTTTAATTCATGCAGAGAGTGCTCTGAGGGTTCTGCTACTCAATACAGCTGGCTTGGCAGCAATAAAGTTGGGATTTGATGACAATGCCATTGGGTATCTTAATGAGGCAAAAAATGCCATTCTATTGCTAGAAGGCGGTGATTATGAGGTTCTTAGTGCAACCACAGGCGCAAATTTAGGATTGGCTTATAGCCGAGTAGGTAGGGTGGCTGAAGCGTTAGTTGAGTTGAATGAGGCTTATCCGGTTCTGTGTAGAATTTATGTGAATAAGAATCATCCTACGGTGGCAACCTGTCAAAATAATTTGGCTATGGTTTTGAATGCCTGCGGTGATCATGTGGCTGCTCAACAAGTTTTAGTGGGAGCATTGCCGGCAATACAGAATGCTTTCGATAGTAAGCACCCAATGGCGGTTCTAGTTAGCCAAAATCAATCTGTCATGGGTATGGAAGTCGGCGATATTATGGGTAGTATTACCAAACTTGAGGCAGATTATCATTTACTCAAAGATAAATGGGGTGAGACTTATTTTGATACCATGCTTTGTAGAATTAACTTAGCGGCGGCATATCAAAAATACGGGCGTGTTGGTGAGTCTATTGAGTATTTACGCAACTGTCTTAAGACCATCAGCTCTCTAACGGAAGGTGATTTCCGTTATTTGTGGGGGATTTGTAAAAACACTTTGGCCTCTGGACTTATTAGGCAAGAAAAGTATAAGGACGCATTAGTCGTACTTGAGGATGCAATTGATAACTTAACAGCAAAATTAGGTGCTGATAGCCGCGAAGTGACAGTTTGTCGTATGAATAAGGCTTTGGCGCTTCACGGTTTGAGTAATTATCGTCAGGCATTGCCCATCTTTCAAGACTGTTATAAAAGATTGCGTTCCGCCGGAGATACTAACGAGGCGATGTTGATTACTATGCGCCGGAATATTGCTTGTTCCCATTATAACTTGGGGCAGCCAGGTCTTGGGCTGCTGGAAATCAAAGAAGTCTTGAATGAGGCAATAAAACATTTTACGCCTAATCATCCTGAAACGGCTTCTTGTCATACCACCTATGCTTCCTTTTCATCATCGTCAGGTCAAAAATTAATCGCAAAACAACACTATCTGCAAGCGATTAATATATGGGAAGTTTATTTTAAAGATCCCCTCAATCCTTGTTTGCTGGAATCATGTCGAGCGCTCGCCTTTATAGAGGAAGAACAACTAAATCACCATCAAGCTGAGCAATGGCTACAAAGAGTCTCCGCTATTTCTCTGCAGGAATTTGGTGCTAATAGCGCTGAAATGGGGCAGTGCTATTTACATCTGGCTTCAATTTATTTGAGTATGCGACAAAATGGCAAATTTAAGGTGATGATGGATCAAGCATTTGCCACCTATTTAGAGGTTGGCAAAGACAGGCCAGTGGAATTTCCGTCCTATCTAAAGAAGTTGGCTAAGCAGTATGTTGAGGCTAAATCGTGGGAAACCGCCGAAACATTATTTTACAGAGCAAAGTCTGTTTACATTGATTCCTTTGGTGAATCGAGTGAGAAAGTGGCGACAATTCTAAAAAATGAAGCATTGATGCTTATTAGGAAGGGGGGGTATGCTGTTGCAAAAGAAAAATATATTGCAGCTTTAGAGATTTACTATTCGAGTGATCTGTTGAATAAGGCAAAAATAGCCAGTTGCATAACTAGTTTAGGTGAAATATGCATTAAGTTGGGTGATATTAAGGGTGCTCTAGAGTATTTTCAACAGGCATTGGATATTCAAAAGCTAGTCGATCCCCAAGAAGAGTTGTCTGCTCAATGTTTAACTTATCAGCTAAATCTAGGTGCTGCAACACGATTAGCCGGTAAACCAAAAGCAGCTTTGCAGCTGCTTGAAGAAGTCCAGCAGCGTCGGATGCAGCAACAACTCACGTCTAAAGTTGATTCCTTCTGCGCCGTGCATATGGCTGATTGTTACCTTGATTTAGGTTTAGCAAAAAAGGCTTTAGAGGTATTAAATGTGGCACGTGATGATCTACAAACTCGCTATGGTACACAACATGTCAGAGTAGGGAATTGTTTGCGGCGGCTGGGAAATGCTCACCTAAAAGCAGGCAATATTCGAGCTGGGGTCGATTGTTATAAGCAGGCGATAACGATATTTTCTAAGCATTATGATGATGATCATATTGAAACGCTCACCGTAGTCCATTGTTTGGCAAAAGCCTATATAGTAGCAAAGTGTGAGGTTAAAGCTTTCCCGTTGTTGCTTCATATTTATTTAAATTTCAAAGAATATTATGGAACCAATGCCTCCCAAACTGAGGAAGTGAAGAGAGAGGCGGCGCAGACACTGAATTGTTTTAGCGTTCAGTTCTCTCAAAATCCTGGTTCACTTTCTTTTTTCTCCAAGGCTTTTAGGCCCGCGCGTTACTATCTTTTACAGGAAGTACTAAAATCAAAAATGCCACTCACGCTACCTGCTGCTGTTAACGTTGCTGATGTGTGTTATCAACTGGGCTTATATCAATATGCAAAATTTTTATTGGACATGGTCATTTCCTGTGAACCGCCTTTAGGAATCGCCTATCTACTACTGGCCAAATGTAAAATTCGTCTTGGAGAAGTCAAGGATATTGATCCAGTAATAGAGCTATGTGTAAAGAGAAGTCTCAATCAAAAAATTGTGGCGGATTTACGGCATTTAGTGCTGTGTAAAGAGGTCAAAATAAGTCTCAGTCGAGGACTAGTTGACTGTGTTGATTTTTCAATGGTGAGTGTGGCTACCTTTATGAGACGCTCAGGTGACATTGATGGAGCACTTCGCTGTCTACAAAAAATTGTTA
>JBGSSQ010000282.1:0-6972 GCA_041736975.1 Gammaproteobacteria bacterium | reverse complement strand
ATATTCCAGAGCCTCATTCAATCGATCAGTCATTACTTCGTCTTCTAGAATCTTTTTCTCTTGTGTTTCCAGCAGGATGTTGTAGGCTTTTTTTAGAGCACTCAAGCGAGGCAGTGCAAATTGCTTCTCGCGTCTATCCATATAAATTCTAGCGAGGAAGTAATTTGCTTGAAACCGAGTTTTCACATCGACGTTAGTCTCGCCAGCCAAAGGCTTTATTAAAGCCAAAGCCATCGCTAAATTAGTTTTGTTGGGTTGGTGAAAATAGCGATCATAAACATTTTTTAGTGCCCCTCGTACACTCTCTTGTGACAGAAGAGGTTCAACCCTTTGGTATTTTTTTAGCTTTAGCTGCTTTTCACGTTCCTGAAGTAACAAAAACATTCCGGGCATTAAGGGTAACTGTAACAATACTTCAGAAGTTTCTGCGAGCTGCACTGCCTCTTTAACCCCTTCTGCGGTCTCTACTTGTTCACGCATGGCGACGGCTAGAGCATTCTCCTTTGCAGACAATTCACGTACAACCGAAAGAATAGCATCTTCAAACTCAGAATCTCTAGGCACTCGAGATTTAGGTGTTAAAAAAACACTCAAATAACCATCCAAGCCTGTTAGATTTCCTGCTAAATCACTTTCAACTAAACTGGTTAGCAGGTCTCGATTTTCAAGTAAAAAACGACGTACAGCATCCTGTTGAAGCATTTTCGCCAAATCACCTGGACTAGAAAGATTTAATTTTAGAATGGTAGACTTCGCAAGCTCAACATGTTCTGTAAGGAAAATCCGCTTATGCTCCTCTGATAATTCAGAGAAAAGTATGGGAATATGTGTCAATAAATCGAGTCTGGTGATGGCGTCAATAATCCGTTTGCTGGGCAAAGTAAGAAAATCGGCACGAATATCTTCATGTTCGAGCAAAACCTTTAAAACCGAATGATTAATACCAACTGTGAGATCAGCATTGGCATTAAGTGTTCTATGCAATTCCTCAAGATGATATTGCCAAAACTGCAAACGAAAAGCTTGTTGTGAAAAAATCACTCTCAAACGATGGTAGCGAATATTTTCAGGAAGATCTTGCCAAGGAATACACAATCTTATTGAGTGATTGATAGCTTGAATTTTTACCTTATTTTTTTCCAAATGACAATAATCAAGCTTCAAACAAATTTGTTCTATCTTGGCAAAGAAGGCGTCCACACAGTGTTGATTACTTACAGCCAGCGCAGGATCTTCTGGCTCATCTGACAAATGAGATAAACGCCATTTTTTCCAAGCCTCTACAAATTTTTCAACTTTCATGAAAAGCAATGGATCTGGCATAGGAGCAAATAGCACCCCATCCTTAACTTTCATCGTACAGGAAGCCGCTGCATTGCTAATTGGCAACAGATTAACCCATAATGATGCTGTCATTTACTTTCCTTTTAATTGATTAATTGCTGTCGCCCAACTGAAGCGCTCATAGAATGACTATCAGGCTGGCCCTTGTTAAAGTCAAATCGATGTCTACTGTTGATTACTAAACCTAAATCTAATTCTGATTCTGATCCACTGCTTGTGGCATCATACAACTTACGACGAGTAGTAGTACCAGCTAGATCACTGATTTCGACTGAGGTGCTCGATGCTGAGGATGGTGAGGAATCAGGTGACAGCTCATCATCTTCACTGCCTTCACTGTCACTTAATGTTGCGCCTAATTTGCTCATTAGTAGCGCATTTGACCCTGTAAGCTCAACTATTGTTTGATCTTTTCGCTCATTGTTCACCATTAAAGAAGCGCACAAGGCTAACGTTCTTGCATGAGCCGCACGCTCATCCTGAAGTTGCTTTTCAAGAGTTTTGCACTCTCTATCCGTAGAAACCAATTTGTCATGCAGTTGCAAAGTGCTGTTCTGGTCGTCAATGCATTGTTTTGACTGTGCTTCAACAACATGGTCTAGGATATCAGAAAGTCGTCTTTCTAATCGGGCATTTTTCAGCACCAATAAGTTTCTAACGTGCTCTTGGCCAGAATAGTAACTGCCATCATAGCTTTTCAAAGCACCACTAGCTCGTAATTTATTGAGTCTAGTCACATCCTCTAAAAAACCGTTAAACCCACGATCAAAACCGAATTGTGTAAATCGCTCTCCTTTGGTTGCGATATCATCGATTAATCTTACAAGACTGTGATCAGGATATCGAGGCGATTTTCGAGTCGCTACTGGTTCAAGAGCCGCCGCCAATTTTTGCACTTCAACCCGTCTTTTCCACCAGGCGCCAGGATCAGGCTTTGGAAAACAAATTTTGTTATCAATTTTAAAGAACCATTTTTTGTGAATAGCTTCCGCCTGCTCTCTAAAAGGGGATTTTTTTTCTAAATCACTACATTCATCGGCGTGAATTCGATTAAGGCAATCTTCAATATGCGAAGCGTCAACTAACTCAACCAACTGATTAATAAAAGCATCCCTAGCCACTGAGTCATCATTCAGTGCACTCAGTAGTATGTCCTTTAGTATACTCATGTAGTCTTTAGGCTCAGCCGCTCTGAGCTTCACAATGGATTCTGCCAAGGATTTAAACGCACAATACAACTTATCAGCAAGCGCTGAATCTAGCTGTTCATCGGACTCTATTGCTGGCTGTTGAGCAGCGATAAACTCTGATGCATTCTCTGCTTGTGCTTGTGACATATTGAAAACTCCTTTTCCCGAGATCCGAGGTCAAAACGAGAACTTATTCATGGATATTTAACAGGCTCGCCCCCTCTATGGGATGTGACTATAACAAATTCACTACTGAACTGTCACTAGCTAGAATCAAAAAAGCGTGTAAGCCAATGCTCACACGCCGACAAGTCAATCGCCCTGACCTGGCTTAATCCCATTTGGTTTTCGAGAATGCAAAAGAATATAAAGGGGTATCCCACTTAAGAAAAGAATCATGGCGTAACTAATCATTTGTTCGCCAGAGCCACAAATAGCCCAAAAGGAGTAAACAAAAGCCAACGACCCTAACAATAACATCAAACCCAAACGCTGTTTATTAAATAATTCTCGACGCCGAAAATACAGCAGAATTTCGGCCACAGAAGTGAAAATATACGGGATAAGTGAGGCTAATGTTGCCAGTAAAATAATCCTGGTAAACAGCTCCACCATATTAGCACCGTATTGCATTGCTAACATCATGGTAATGAGAATGCTAGAAACCACCAGCCCCACAATAGGGGTGCCGTTACGCGTTAATCGAGTAAAAACCTGTGGGAACAATCCATCTTTTGCAGCAGCCAAGGGTATTTGACCTTGCATCAGAACCCAGCCATTCAGAGTACCAAAACAAGCTATTGCGCCAGCTCCTGCGACTAACCATTGCGCCCAAGGTCCGAACATCAGCATAGCCGCTGCCGCAAACGGTGATGAGGATTTTGCTAGTTGATCCAAAGGCACCACTCCCATCACGCAGGTGGTAGTGAAAATATAAACCACAGCGGCAATAAGTGTGCCGATAATAGTCGCGCGCGGTATGTTTCGCTGAGGATTGACAACATTATCAGCGGGGACTGTGGCTGATTCAAAACCAATAAATGACCACATAGTCAAAGTCGCTGCTGCAGTCAAAGCAGAAAACATTGGCTGACCACTAACATTGAACTGAGCTAAATTCTCTGCCTTAACATAAAACAATCCAAAAGCGGCAATTAATATCAAGGGTATTAATTTTAATACTGTAGTGACCACCTGAAGTTGTCCTGCCCTTTTAATCCCGATAATATTAATCAGCGTGATCAACCAAACTGACCCTACAGTTAATTCAAATGATAAACTAGAGCTACTAGAAATCTCTGGAAAAAATGCCGACAAGTAGCCTACAAAAGTCACCGCGATGGCTGCGTTACCGCCCCAGAGAGCGATCCAATAAAAATAAGCCACTTGAAATCCAACAAAATCACCATAAGCGGCGTGACAATAGACATACGGACCACCGGTGCGGGGCATAAGACGTGAAAGCCGGCCAAAAACAAGAGCGAGGGTAATCGTACCCAAAGCAGTTAGAATCCATGCGACTATGCCAATGGTGCCCAAGGTAGCCAATGCGGAGGGCAACATAAATATACCGGAGCCGATCATATTACCAGCAACTAATGCTGTTAAGGTCCAAAGACCTAAATTTCTAGGGACAACGACCTTAGCCATGGTTGCCATCAGAACTCACTCCTTTTTTTTGACGACTGCCGATGGCGCTGACACTATCACGAATCCACCATAATAAGAATAAGCCCGGCAACGCTAACACGATTCCGCAGCTATAGTATGGAACCCACCCCCAATACGCGACCACAAGACCTGCCAGGGGACCAATAAAAACACGCCCTACTGCCGCCAGGCCTGATAATAATGCAAATTGTGTCGCGGTGTAACGATGATCACACATCCCCATGAGCAAAGCTAAAAAAGCGGCGGTCCCTAAACCACTGCAAAAATATTCCATAAAAATAGTCATCATCATGACAGGGTAACTTTTACCGACCATCGCCAACAGGATAAAAAAGGCAATGGAGATAGCTTGTAATACACCAAAAGACCACAGTGCGGTATACAGCCGGATGCGAGTCATCAATGTGCCACCTAGAATAAGACCTACAATGGTTCCGATCAGACCCACTGTTTTATAGATCAGGCCTACATCAACTAGTGAAAAGCCAACACCACGTAATAGAAATGTCGTGGTTAATTGTAAAGCAAAGGCATCACCAATCTTATAAAACACCACAAATAGCAGTATAAAAAACATTTTTTCTCGCGCCATTAACTCTTTAAAAGGCGCAATCACCAACCCCAGAAATCCTAATTTTTCTTTAGGCGGTGTAGCTAAGCGTGGGGCCAAAAAAGTCGTGGCTGCACCTATTAGCATGCACACAGCCATCAACAAATAGGTGGTTTCCCACCCCATAGTGGCAGCCAACACTAATGCAAAGCCACCTGAGAATAATGCCGCCAGACGATAGCCGGTGGTATACAAAGCCGCTCCCATGCCATGCTCTGAGGGTGGCAATGAATCTGCACGATAGGCATCCACGGCAATATCTTGTGTGGCCGATAGTGAAGCGGCCACCAGAGCAAGACTACCCAATACCCAAGGGGAAGTAGCAGGATTCAGCGTGGCCATGAAGGCAAATATCACTGCCAACAGCAGCTGCATGCTTAAAATCCACCCTCGTCGCAATCCAAGACCAGGCACCTGATAAAGATCAACAAGCCTAGCCCAAACAAATTTATAAACATACGGCTGACCAACTAAGGATAAAGAACCAATAGTGATAACATCTACCCCGGCCTCGGTATACCAAGCTTGTAGAGTACTACCCACTAAAGCCAGCGGTAGGCCAGAGCTCATACCCATCAACAGCGACACCCAAAGTCGTCGGTGGTTGACTCGGGATAAAAAACTCGACCGCTGAGCAATGGCTACCTCACCGGTAGACGAGCTTTCTTTAATCACGGAAATTCTCAAATTGAAGAGGCAATCCTAAAGTTTGTTTACGCAGCAGTGCCATCACGGCCTGTAGTTCATCACGTTTAGCACCAGTGACACGCACTTGATCCTCTTGAATGGACGACTGGACTTTCATTTTTTCTGCTTTAATGAGTTTGATAATTTCTTTAGCCGTCTTGGTATCAATCCCTTGTTTAACTTTGATGACTTGGCGGGCTTGATGCAGTGATTGGGTAACCGACTCATAGTCTAGAGCGCCAACATCCACATTGCGTTTGGACAACTTAGTCCGTAGAATCTCAGCCATTTGAGTGACCTGGAACTCACTAGGCGCTGTCAGTACGATTTCTTCTTTATCGTAACTATATTGAGCCTCGATATCCTTGAAGTCAAAGCGTGTACTAATCTCTCGATTTGCCTGGTCAACAGCATTAGAGACTTCTTGAGTCTCAACTTTTGAAACAATATCAAATGATGGCATAAACTTCACTCCTCCTTTTTAATAAACCCCTACCGGGAAAAATTCTTCAAGAACCAAGTGAGCAATATAACAAAATCCTCAAAGAAAATGAATGAACTTTGCAACCTCGCCCCAATTCATTGTTGCGAACGAAACATGCCCCTTTCATCATTGCGAGTGAAGCGTGACAACCCAGAAAAACCTGACGATGGCGAGATGGCATAGCCCAACTCTTGGGACTACATTTTTAATAAGAGCCAAAAGACTCATTCAGAGAGAGAGTCGCAAGCTCATTTGTATCAGTATCTCTAGGAACAAGCTTCAACAAAACACCTCTGACGGTATCAATCAGATTTGTATCACCCTGCTGCCAAGATGATTGCCACTCCGAACAAGAAACTAAAAGCAGACCATCATTCTCGCCTACAATTTCAACATATTGGCGTCTTCGTTGACTATCATAGTCCTGACGAGCAATATCTAATCTCTTCATCAATTCTTGGTACTCACAATCCTCTGCCCGCCTGTTTTCTAATTTCAGCTTATCGTTCATCCTTATCAAGGGTGACATTTTTGCACGAAGTTCAGTCATCTTATCATCTTCGTGCTTACCACCAGCTTTTAAATACAAATCCACCAAGTGATTCAACTCATTCAATTCGCTAGAAAATGGCGAAACAAACTCTTGCTCGAATTTATTTTCTTCATAGAATTGATCGCGAACTGCATCTAAACGCGCTTCCAAATCATGATCAAATCGCTCAGCGCGAACCAAACTTCGCGCCACATCGGAAAGACCTTGAAAGTATGCTGCTCTATCATACATTAATCTTGCTTGAAACAGTTGCTGGGGAGGGAATGATTTTTCAAGACGTCCTAAGGTATCCCGAATCGATTTTAGCGCTTCAGAAACCCTAAATATTTGCGCAGGCACTTCAATAATTTTTTGTTGGTACAATCTCACTAGATCCAAATCTACTTCATTACCTAATATTGTATTTATCTCCTCAACAAATTTATCTTGAAAA
>JBGSSQ010000266.1:0-6075 GCA_041736975.1 Gammaproteobacteria bacterium | reverse complement strand
GTAGTCTAGGATGGTTTTTTGGCCCGTCAGAATGTTCACTGTTACTGTCATACCAGGGATCAGCAGTAACTTTTTGCCTTTTCCTTCAAGATAGGATTTATTGGTACGCAGTTTTACCTCATAAAAACTTTGATCAGATTTATCTTTTACGGCATCGGCACCAATGGTTTCAACCACTGCATGCAGATCACCATAAACGGAGTAATCAAAAGCACTGACTTTTACGATGGCTTTTTGACCCTTGTGTATAAAACCAATATCCGATGGCCGAACAAAAGCCTGTACCGTTAATGCCGTTTCAATAGGCACAATTTCTACAAGCGTTTCACCTGGTTTAGCAACCGATCCTACCGTGTTATTATAAATTTGATTGACAATTCCGGTCACCGGCGAACGTATCACGGTACGCATCATCCGATCTTTTGACTCAGTGATACTCTGAATGAGAACGGCATATTCGCCTTGCGCCTTATCTAATTCTTCTCGGGCTTGATCACGCTCACTATTTTTTTTCTCATCAATAGTTTGCTCAAGAGAAGCTAATTGACGATCCAATCGTAGCAACTCTACATTCGACACAACACCCTGTTTTGCTAATGGCTTAATGATGCCATACTCTTTTTTCAGCAAACTGTATTGCTTATTTAACAAGACCATATTTTGGTCTATCGCTTTTTTATCTTCAGAAAAATATTCTTCAGCCTCGGCGACTTGCACCGGATTCGCCTCTGAAAAAGCTGGATCAAATTCAAGCTTTTCTTTTCCTTGTGCTTTAGCGCTCAAGCGAACGATGTCAGCCTGCAAAACTGCTAATTTCGCCATGCCTTCTCGGTATTCGGAAGAGAAGCGAGTATTATCTAATTGCATTAATACCTGGCCTTTTTCAACCTGGTCACCCGTTTTAACTGAAATATCTTTAATAATGCCACCCTCAAGATGCTGAACAGCTTGAATGTGTGATGATGGAACAATTTTTCCATTTGCCGTCACCGACTCGTCTAGCTTAGCTAAATAAGCCCAAATAAATGACACAAAAATAACGGCCACTAATAAATAAAGAGCATTAGCCACTTTTTTGGGAACTCGTCTATACACCATCGCTTCACTATCGGCGATATAATTCACCGATGTAACTTTTTCCACTCTTACTGAGTTATCCGATTCCTTGGGGCTTTCCTTTTCAGTACTCACTGTCATACTCCTTTGTTAGCTTACTTCAACAACTTATCAACAATGGCGTCTTTAGGTCCGTCAGCCACTAAGCGACCGGCATCTAATACGATGACACGATCCACTAAATTTAGAACAGAGGCCCTATGCGTCACAACAATTAGGGTTTTTCCTTTTAGATAGCCAGGCAAAACTTCCATAAAATTCTTTTCAAAACCATTATCAACTGCACCTGTAGGCTCATCGAGCATTAAAACAGAAGCATTTGCAACCAAGGCGCGCGCCAAGGCAACGGCTTGTCGCTGACCACTAGACAGTAATTGCCCACGTTCTCCTACCGGCATATCGAAGCCTGAGGGATGTGCTTGTACAATCTTATCTACACCAGCCAATTGGGCAGCATGCACAATTTCTTCGTCCGTTGCTTGTGGATTACCCATCGCAATATTATCACGTATGGTACCGTAAAAAAGAACGCAGTCATCGGAAACATAATGGATATTATGACGCAAATCAGATGGGTCTATCTCACTGTTGTCGGTACCATCAATCCGAATAAAACCTTGGTTAGGCGTATACAATCCGTTGATTAATTTGAGTAGTGTACTCTTACCTGAGCCAATTCGACCGACAATAGCGACTCGCTCCCCATCTTTAATAGTAAGATTGATTTTGTCTAGTGCTGCTATGCGTTCATTTGGGTAGAAAAATGAAACATTTTCCAAACTAATATTGCCTCTCAAATGAGGCCGTTGCAAAAAAGTCTCTCGCACATTGCGATCGGTAGGCATTGACATGATACGATTCAGTCCTTTCAACGCTGATTTTGAACGCTGCAATCGATTTAATAGCCCTGATAATTGCCCGATCATCATGGCGCGACCAGACAAAATGGTGCACGCAATTAATCCACCGACTGACAAGTGTCCTTGCGTAATCAAGTAGACACCTAGAATAACAACAGCAATAACCACTACCTGCTGAACCCACACAGTTAAATTCATGGTTAAAGCTGAATAAAACCGTGAAAGACTTGCTGCTTCTGCAGTCTTACTGACACTATTTTCCCAACGACGTTGCATCAAACTTTCTGCATTTAAGGTTTTTATTGCTTCAACACCACTCACAGCTTCCACCAATAATGCCTGCCTAAAAGTGGCACCTGCCAGCGTGTTTTTTATCGCTTCACGACTCGGTATTTCTAAGAGATAGGCCATAAGCACGGTAAGAGGAATAGCCACTAAGGGAATCAACACTAGTACACCACCTAGCAACCAAACAACCAGCAAATAAAGTAAAATAAAGGGTAAATCAATGAGACTTACAAACGTCGCTGATGTAAAAAATTCTTGTAGCGCTTCAAATTCACTGAAATAACTCGCGACCATACCAGCCGATCCTGGTTTGTTGGCCATTCGCAATCCCATTAGTTGTTTAAACAATACTGAAGACATTTCTTTGTCAGCATTACGACCTGCCACATCAATAAGGTAGTGACGCAACATACGGGCCACTAAATCGAAGGCAAAAAATATGAAGGCGCCAATGGCTAAAACCCAGAGCGTCGTCATTGCTTGATTAGGCACCACACGATCATACACATTCATCACAAATAGGGGCGCAACCAACACGAATAAATTCGTTAAAAATGCAGCTATAATCACATGCAAATAAATTTTCTTATTTTTGGATAAGGCATGCCAAAACCAAGAAGGCTTCTCTTCCTCACCAAAGCCTACACTGCGTCGATCAAATTTTAGCAGTGGTATTGTTCTAATGGCATAACCACCGTAAACTGCTGATAGTTCCGCACTGGTCATTAAAACCACTGCCTCTGGATTTTCAGGTTTAATGACTTCAAAGCCACTCGGATCTTTACGCTTAATAAGAACTACCGCTTGATTGTTTTGCAATATCAAAATAGAGGGCAACGCTTGTTCGAATAGATCATCGAACTCTACTTTTTCAAGCTTAGCGTCTATACCAGTCTGTTCGGCAGCACGCTCCATTAGTGAAGGAATTAACTTCCCTTCTATAAGTGGCAGCCCAGCAGTCGCAGCGTCAGCTGAGAAACGCACACTACTAATCGTGCAAACGATATTCAAACAGGACAATAACTTGTCATTCTTCCTTGCTTCAGTAGCCACTTTAAACTCCTCCCTACCTGGATAACGGCTTCCTTTCACGTAAAGTGCCGTGGAAATCATCATAACCTGGAAAATTATTCTTCCATAGTGATAGTGTAGAACAGAGTTTAGATTCTCGCCACTTTGCTTCTGTAATCGCGAATGTCATTGTGAGCAAAGTCGTCGGTATTCTCTTCCCGTCATTGCGAGCGGCATCGCCGCAATGACGGGTTAACTTAGATTCGACAGATTGAGAGTGCCGATGGCTGCCAAGACGCGATAATATGAAACAGCATTATCGTAGCGGGCGTTAACCAGAGAAGTCTGTGCAACATATAGGTCGTCTTGGGAATCGAGAAGGATAAAAAGATCACGCTTACCAAGCTCAAATTGCTTCTGGTAATCAATGACTACTTTTTCTTCACTAGAAACATTGTCACGGAAATTCTCTATTTGGTCTTTGCTGGCTGCAAAGTCAGTCCAAGCATTGCGGATAAGTTCTCTTACTTTTCTTTGAACATCCTGAGCAGTGCGCTGGGCTTTGATTCTATCTGCCTTAGCAGCCTGATGCGATGCAAGATCTGAGCCACCGGCGATCAGGTCATAATTTAATACAGCCATTCCGCGAATGTCTCCTTGTGAGGCTTCAACACCATCCAAGTTATTATTTGCCGTGGCTGAAAATTCGGCGTTTACACGCGGAAAAAATCGTGATTTTGTGACCCCCACATGTGCGCCTGCTGCTTGCGCTGAACTTTTAGCAGACAATATAGCGGGGTTTTTGTCCATTCCAAGCTTAATAGCCACATAAAGATTTCTAGGGAAATATCTTGTAGGCTGAAGAGGCATCGCTAAATCCTCTGGGGGCACTTGGCCGGCGACGGTACAGAAACGGGTTATGGCAGTATCTAAATTACTCATCGCGAATCTTTGCTGAGCACGAGCACGTGCTAGTCGACTGAAAGCTAGAGAAGTATCAGACCGTGTGCCAGCGCCACCACGATAACTGATCTTTGCTTTACGCAAGGTTTCTTCATGAATCTTTACATTTTTTTGCGCCAACACCAGAATCTCACGTGTTCGCTTTACGTTCAAATAGGCTTCTGAGACTTCCAGAATGATGCTATTACAGACATTTTTGGTATCATACTGCGCGCCGCGTGATGTATAAATACTTTGCTCAATTGAACTACCCACACCCCAGCCATCAAGAATCAACTGTGACGCGCTCAGTGCCGTCTCTGAACGAGTCAAAGTGAGCTGAGATTTCCCTGATGATCGCACCACGGGATTGACACTTTGCTGGCGACCAACGGCAGCTCGCCCGGCAAGATGCGGCAAATACTGGCCAACGGCGGTATAAACCTCATAGCCACGAGCACTTCGATTGGCAGCCGACGCCAGGAGCACAGGATTAGTAGCCACTGCATCATGCGCAATATCAATTAACGTGACCGCTTGCAACATTGATGAACTACTAAGGACTAAGCCCGCACTCATGAAAATCCAATACCATCGCCGCATAATTCTCTCCTTGTAGAGCGATATTCTTCAAAGAACACCCACTGCAATTTAGCACACGCTAGAACTGCAAGGATGTTGCCGATCTAGCAACCCTGCTAATTAGACACAAACTGAGGACGATTATACTGGCTCATCGGCTCTACAAGCAAGGTCTTAGCTAATATAATTCGGATTATGTGCTATAATCATTAGTATCGTGACTACAGGCGGCAAGGAACATGCTCAAAGACTTTAAAATCTCGTTAAAATTCAGTGTCCTCGGACTCTTCCTAACGCTATTTATAGCCACCATACTCACCATAGTCCTCATTACCTCTTTACGTTTCTACGAATCGCAAATGGTCCTTTCAAAACAACAAATGTCCATCGTGTCCAACGATGTAGGGCGTGAGCTCCGAAGCTTGTTGCACCCTGCCGAGCAATCAGCAAACCTCATTGTAAAACTCGTGGAAAGAAAAACCCTAAATGTAGAAGATGAAACTCAAACCGCCGATTTCTCAATGCAGCTGCTTAAGAGCATACCCAATGCGTCCATGGTATATTGGGGCGATAAAGTCGGTAATTTCATCATCTCCAGACGAGAAGTTGATGGCACCATCTCTTCTGAAATAATCGATCACAGCGTGACACCTGCCACCGATACAATTTACAATCGCGACATAACTGGAAATGTAATTTCAACACACCCCCAAGAAAAAATTACCTATGATCCTCGTGTACGCCCCTGGTATCTGGCAGCAGAAAATAAAAAAGAATTCACCTGGTCAGATCCCTACCTGTTTTACTCAGGCGGTGGAAATACACTTGGAATAACGGCTGCAGCACCAGTTTATCGTGAAAACAAACTCTTTGGTGTCGTTGGAATCGATATGCGCTTACAAAGCCTTTCTGATTTTCTTAGCACCCAAAAAATCGGCAACTCAGGCATCGCCTATATTGTCGACGGTAATGGTGAATTAATTGCACATCCATCCCTCAAAAAAATCAACAACAATGGGCAACATGAATCGAGGTTAGCCAAAATTAACGAAATTAATTCATGGGCGTCCAAAGCTTATGATGAATTCAAGAAATTCGGCGTCAATAAATTCCATTACACCGAAAGTGGCCAGCAATTTCTGGCTTCATTTGAAAAGATCCACGGATTCGAAGACAAAAACTGGTATATTGCTATAGCGGTACCTGAAAACGATTTCGTAGGGGAATTAAAACGCGCCAACATGATGACCATAAAAATTTGTGCCCTCATTTTGAT
>JBGSSQ010000204.1:0-13897 GCA_041736975.1 Gammaproteobacteria bacterium | reverse complement strand
TTAATAATACCCCTGGCACACAAACATTTGATCCAGGGAGTATCGAGGTATTTCTAAATGAATTTAGTATATCACAAAAAATCGAAGTGAATTTTGAACGACTCGATACTTTTGGGTTAGATGATTTTTTAGTCCGTATCATAACTGCGGTTCATAAACAGGAGTCCAGTTTGTCGACTGAGCCTCTAATTGCTAGCTCTGATACGGATAATCAACTTGTTGAAGAAGATAGTGGTAGGTGCCTAGTTATGTAGAAATTTAGGTAAGCCCTATGCCTATCTGGCTAGGGCTAAAATGGCACAATCTTTTGTCGCTTACATCCACATGTTCAGTGAAAATAATGGCTGTTGTTGTATAATAGGAAATACATGTGCCTTTTGTCAAAAATCATCGGCTTTTTCTTCAATCGTCAGAATTAATCTAACTACTCAGCCACCAAATCCTCTTAATTCAAAAATTTCCAACGGTATTCTTTAGCTTCAATCTCATGAATTTTCACCAACTGACAGTTTGATCCATCGGATACTCTGGTTCAGGATCACACTCAAATTCTTGAGCAAACTGGAAGGAGCCTTGCTTATCGGCATAAAACACGCCATCAAGAACAACACAATGAAAATGAATGTGCAAATTTAATCGCGAACCAAAACGCTGGATAAAACTCACGGCACCTAATTTGGCATTATCCATTATCCCATCACAGGATCTTTTCAGTTGTTTTTCTATTTCACTTAGAAATATCTTTAACACCTGACTCGCTAACACCGCTTCTTTTCCAAGATAATAACGCAGCCATTTAGGAACGGAAAGAACCCATTGCCGGAACGGTAATTTAGGCAACACTTTCTCAAGAAGATGCGTGGTGATCGAGATCATGTGCTTAGTATTACAAGATGGACAAACACCTCTTTTCTTATAACTAAAGCTCACAATGAAATCACTACCGCAGCTTGCACAGTAAGCTCTGGCAAAGCCATGGGCGAAAATGCCACATGTAAATTAACGAGGAAAGTGACTGTGGCTGAAATAAAGCTTTTTATGGGAAACTCAAACCCGGATCTAGCTCATAAAATCTCACACGAATTACAAATTCCACTTGGCAAAGCCATTGTCGATCGATTCAGTGACGGCGAAATCATGGTGGAAATCAAAGAAAACGTCAGAGGCCGCGAAACCTTTATCTTACAATCCACCTGCGTACCCACTAACGACAAGTTGATGGAACTCATTATCATGGCCGATGCCCTACGACGGGCTTCCGCCGCCAGCATTACCGCTGTAGTGCCTTACTTCGGTTATGCCCGCCAAGATAGACGCGTTAGATCCGCTCGAGTCCCCATCACTGCCAAAGTGGTCGCAGACATGATTGCCTCTGTCAACATTACTCGATTAATCACTGTCGATTTACACGCAGATCAAATTCAGGGCTTTTTCTCCATGCCCGTCGATAACGTCTACTCCACACCCGTGACGCTAGATGATATGAAAGCACGCGGCTACGATAAATCGGTTACGGTCGTCTCCCCTGACATTGGCGGTGTCGTACGCTCACGCGCCATTGCCAAACGCCTCAACGATGCCTACCTTGCCATTATCGACAAACGTCGCAGCACCCACAATCAATCTCAAGTAATGAACATCATTGGTGACGTCAAAGGCAGCACCTGTGTCGTCGTCGACGATATCGTCGATACTGCCGGCACCCTCTGCCAAGCCGCCGACGCACTAAAAGCACAAGGCGCCACCAACGTCGTCGCCTACGCCACCCACGCAGTTCTCTCAGGCCCAGCCATCAAAAACATTACCCACTCCTCATTAGACGAACTCATCGTCTGCGACACCATACCCTTACGGGATGAGGCTCTCAAATGCCCCAAAATACGAACACTGAGCTTAAGCCGCATCATCTCTCAAACCATATTACGCGTGAACAACAAAGAATCTGTTAGCTCAATGTTCACCAACGAGATGGAGGGGTAGGAGGCTAGGGGGCAGGTCCTGACAAATGACATATAAATTTTTGATTAAAAGCCGACAACAAAATGGCTTTCCTGCAAAATACAATTTGAAACCTGTACTTTACATTTAGGAACAAAGAGCCGATCAGAAGCTAGTTCATAAATAATTACACACACTTCATAATTACATCCAGAAACTCTTGCCGTGTAAATTTATTTTGGGAAGGAGGATAGAGACCAAGTTAAGCTCCGTGTGCACCAACACGTATTAATTTTATTCAAGCGCCAAGGTTTATTGACGAAAGATGAACTAGAAATGTTAATGGAGTAATTATTAGACCTGATCTTTGATACGATAAATTATTGCTCTAGTTAACCCAAATTAATAGCAAGCCGGTCAACTCATTAGCAAGGAGCAACTCGACTTCCAGCATACTCAAAAACCGACCAAGTAACTATATGCTATAATGAACATAGAAAGAAATTAATTTTAGGAGCTAGCATGGAGAGTTTAAAAGTATCTGAGCCGGTAGTGCAGGTAGTGCACAAAGACCCTTGCGAGTTTTTAAAAGATATTATATTTAATCAAAACCGATTCAACTATGATTATAGTAGTGATTGGATATTTCGCGGGCATAGCCATTCTTCATATCCAATAATTCCGACTATCGTTAGAAATATTAATATCAAAAAAATACAGAAATATATGATAAATACAATTTTGAAAGACAGCCCAAGAGCAATAGAAAACCGTGTTGATGCTATTTTTGACAGACTTCCACTTGATTATAAAAAAAACAGGACATATCGAAATAGGTTGGTAAACATAATATACTTGAACTTTTGTGAATCATATCTAGTCGAAAAATTCTTGTCCGAATCAAATAAAGCAGTTTTGGAGGTTCCATCGCTAAAAGCGAGCGAATTTAATTTTTCACTTATTGGTGACAAGCTAGATTCATATATAAAAAAATATTTAGCAATCGACGACAAGAATAACGCTGCCAATCTAAAAACAATGGAACCAGTTCATACGCCTTTAAAAATTATATTGCATGAGCAAAATGCAGAATGGAAGGGTTACGGCAATTTCTTCAATTGCTTAAACATCACCGAACATTCACTTGCTAGACATCATAGTGTTCCTACTAGGTTTTTAGACTGGACCACTGATCCTCTTGTTGCAGCACTATTCGCAACTATCACAGACAGCAGACAAAAAAGAAAAGATATTTGCGTTTGGCGTTTAAATAGAAGATACATAGACAATTTCCTACGAGTACATGACAGAATAATTCAAAAAGGTCTGAAGTTTCTAACATTACAAAAAGGACTCTTCATTGAAATGTCTTTTTTCGATGACTATTACTTATTTAAAGGTAAATGGCCAACATTAGAGCAATATATTCAATGTCATCACAAGAGTTCAAATGGAATTTTAGAAAAAATTATTTTGAAATCTGAAAAAGTAAACGATCTTAAAAAGATACTGGACACAATGGGGTATAAAAAGCACATATACATGCCGACCTATGATAACGTGGGGGAATATATAAAAAACCAGATTTATGAAATAACCAAATAACATTCATGATCTGAGTCGTGCAAAGAGTATATGTATATTTGCTTTAGCCTCGCACTGATTTTGCCGCCAACATTACAGCACGCCCAAGCAAGAAAGCCGCCCTTAAGAACACCCTAACTCATGCCTAGCAGTTTACCGTTGACATTTATCATATCGGCTACAAGGGCATCTATAGCACTCGTCAGATGAAACATATTGGTTGGAGGGCTGACATTCAGAAAATACTCTGCACCAGTGATGCCTCAATCGGCTTGCTAGAGTGCCATTAAGATACTGCTGTCGCTTTCAAGGTATCAAAAAACTGGATCTCTTGAACCTACGTTGCCGTGGCCAGCAGTATTGGCCATTACCAATACCTAATACCATTGCGCACATCTTCTTATCAATTGTTCTATATAGTTTGATTTGAGTTGATATTTCATAAAAACGAAATATCACACGCGTGGTGCAATTGGTGCAATTAATGCGTCGATGGTGCAATTATAATGAGCCTAATCCCGATATATCCTCGAATCATGTGCTGGGGTGTGTGTGTGTGCCACTACATCGGTTGACAAAATATTTTACCTTGAAATTTTCGATTTTAAAACCTCATATGGAGTTTTTCCTTTGAGTGCGCCATGTGGTCTAGTATAGTTATAAAAATTTTCCCACTCTTGTATTTTCTTCGCCAAATCGACATCGTTTTTATATTCAACCAGTTGATAGAATTCCGTTTTATCTGTCTTATGAGAGCGTTCCACCTTTCCATTGAGTCGCGGCGTTCCCGGTTTAATATACACATGCCTCATCCCTAAATCCTCGACATGCCAATGAAATTTCGCCTGAAATTCATGCCCATTATCTGTTTGAACCGTGTGAATGCGAAAGGGAAATTTTTTGATAACGTAATCTATAAAATCTATCGCGTTAGCTTGAGTGTGCTTACTGTAGATTTTCAGTGCACGGATTCGGGTGGCATCATCAATAGCTGTGTATTGAAATCGTCTAATCTTACGCCCGTCTTTGCCCTTAAAATCGAGAAACTTAACATCAACTTGTATTCGATGGCCGGGTACTTGTTTTTCATATCGTTTGTAGCGGGATTCAATGGTGCGCTTGCGTTGATTTTTCGGTAATCTATTCAGACCATGTCTTACCAATACATTCCGTACTGCCGATGATGAAATAGTGATTCCGTGATAGCGTTTAAGGTACCAGCTTATTTGCTGTTGCCCTAAATAATAATGCTTGCGAATGTAAATGATTTTCTCTTCTATTGCCGCTGGGGTTCTCAGTTTGGGATTTTCAGGACAGGGTTTGCTGTTTATCAACCCGCGTTCCCCCTCTGATTCATAGGCTCGTTTCCAGCGATAGAAAGTTTCCCTGGATATACCAAAATATCGGCATGTCTTGCTGATATTTCCCGATTCTATAGCGTGATTGAGCGCTTTAAGCTTGCGGTTAATATCCGCTCTTTCCCTGTTGTTCACTATTACCTCCTGTGAAATTTATGGCATGCTAACACAATTCATCAATCGAGGTTGTGACTTCCACATTAAAACAAAGTAAATTATTGCATTAAATCAAAGTAAATGCTATCATTAAAACAAAGTAATTCTCAATATGGGCCAAAGGAGGCTTTAGTGGCATTTAGGCAGGCAATTGCAGCAGCTTTGACTCGCGTCAAAATCAAGGCTCAGGGTAATGAGCAGCATATCATAAAAAGTAGCTTAATAAGTCGCTCTGACCGAGAGTTGCTAACCAAAACAAACTGGCTGTTGGAGATTATTCGCGGCTGGTATTTACTGGTAAGACCAGACATTCTGCCAGGTGACACCACTTCGTGGTATGCAAACTACTGGGACTTTATCCATGTTTACCTAGAAGATAGATTTGGCGATAATTACTGCTTATCCGCTGAGTCCTCACTGGATTTGCACACGCAAAACCCAACCATTCCTCAGCAGCTAATTGTCATCAGTAACGCGGGAAACAGTGTTCAAGACTTATTGTATGACACCTCAATTATGATTTATGAGGATAAAAAAAATTTTCCCACTGAAATAGAAAAACTCAATGGTATCAATGTAATGCCGCTACCACTTGCCATCTGTAAAGTTACGCCTAGATACTTTCAAAAAAATCCCCGCAATGCGGAACTTGCCTTGCGCTTAATCAAAACACCCAGTGATCTAATCAACATGATTCTGAAACATGAACTAAAAAGTGCGGCGGCTCGAATAATTGGCGCTTATCAGTTCTTGCAAAATGATCAGTTTTCCACCCAAATCCGGAGCTCTCTAGAATCGCTTGGAATTTTAGTAAACCCATCGAACCCCTTTCCACAAGAACAACCCTTACTAGGAAAAGGTCGGTTAACATCCCCATATTCTGGGCGAATTACCGCCATGTGGCATGAGTCAAGACAATCAGTGATTGACCATCTCCCACAGCCACCAGGACTGCCCAATACCAAAGAGGGATATCTACATGAGTTAGATGAAATCTATTCATATGATGCTTACAACTCACTATCTATCGAGGGTTACCAGGTTTCAAAAGAACTCATAGAACGTGTAAAAAATAATGACTGGAATCCCGACTATCACTCTGTCGATGAAATTGATCGTAACGCCATGGCTGCCCGAGGTTACTTTGATGCATTTCAAGAAGTTAAACGTTGTGTTGCAGAAATTCTCTCGGGGGCAAATTCGGCCGATATCGTAGCTGAAAACCACCAGCTTTGGTATAGCAAATTATTTGGCCCATCAGCTCAAGCTGGTATTTTGCCTCGAGAAAAATTATTCGGTTACCGTGATGACCGTGTTTACATACGCAACTCACTGCACACACCTCCACCTAAAGAAGCCGTACTTGATGCCATGGAGGCCTTTCAAAATTGCTTAAAAAATGAAGAACACCCTGGCGTTAGAGCAGTATTGGGACATTATATCTTCGTGTATATTCACCCGTACATGGATGGTAATGGCCGAATGGGACGTTTTATCATGAACGCCTTGTTGGCCGGTGGCGGCTATCCATGGACAGTAGTTCGTGTAAAAAGCCGTAACCGATACATTACTACTTTAGAAGAGACACATACGAATTTACCTAATCTGGATTTGTCAAAATTTACTCAGTTCATCGTTGAGGAAATGAATGCTCGTGGTAATGATTGAGCAACATTCATGATTCAAGGCATTCCCCCCGCGAGTGCAGGGCCACCTCATGAAACAAGCGCTTCTTGTGACGTTGGATTTTTTAAAGAAGAAACATAATATCGCGTCTCATTTGTCTTTTTGGCTTAATCTTTAAACTCTCGAATTGAGTTAATTTGAATAATGCTTTGAATGGTTTGCCAGTTAGAATGTCTGCCTCTATTTTTTAAGTTTAATATCATGAAATACCATCACATTTTATCACCCGACTTTTCCCCAGACGAAAAACACCCTTGGCCTTATTTTCACCAATTCAAAGTTTGATCATAGTCATACTCTGGTTCATGATAACCTTCGATTTCATTCTCGACTTGATAGGCGTCCGGCGGTGGTCTTGCACGCTGCATCTTTGGCGCTTCAACTTCTTCTCCTAGGTGAGTTAATATCTTGGTGATACTGATGGTGTCCTTAATAAACGCGATTAATTTCATCTGCGCACCACAGCCCTCGCACTTTAAGAGATCAACCTTTCTGCACCTCGACGATTGCTCTCTTCAATAGCCACATCCGCATTGACTGAAAATCCACCGCTACCTTTCCAGCTCTTTATATTTTCACTCTGCTCTTCCGTCAATATCGCCCGGCGCTTAAATAAACTTAATACCCGTTTGCGTACTCGAGCCTCAACTTTATCTGAGTCTTCTTTACCTAAGTTATAAACATCTGCAAACTGTAAGGTGCCTTTCTCATCAGAATAAAATAGACCATCCAGCACTACACAATGAAAATGGATGTGCAAATTTAATCGCGAACCAAAGCGCTGGATAAAACTCACCGCACCTAATTTAGCATCATCCGTAATCCCATCACAATATTTTTTTAGTTGCTTTTCAATTTCATCAATGAAGATCCTTAACACCTGACTCGCCAACGCTGCGTCTTTTGTGAGGTGATAACGCAGCCATTTGGGACAGACAGCACCCATTGCCGCAATGGAGAGCAATAATCGACAAAGAGCCACTCGACGTCTTTCACCTCCTGATAATTGAGTCACATCTGCATCCCAGGCAGGTAAACGAAGAGCATCTGCAGCACGTTCTAATTTATAATTAAGATCCCAGACTCCCAGGGTTTCGATTTGAGTCTGTAAATCGCCTTGTTTTTCGATGAGTTTGTTCATCTCGTCATCGCTCATGGGCTCTGCGAATCGCATGCTAATCGCGTCATATTCATCGAGTATGGCTTTGATCTCGGCAATACCTTCTTCGACATTGCCGCGCACATCTTTGGCGGGATCTAGGCATGGCTCCTGTGGAAGATAGCCGATTTTAATGTCGGATTGCGGTTTGGCTTCGCCAATAAATTCTTTATCTACACCCGCCATAATACGTAATAAAGATGACTTTCCAGAGCCATTGATCCCTAATACCCCGATTTTAGCTCCTGGGTAAAAGCTCAGGGAAATGTCCTTCAAAATGTAACGATTTGGTTGAACGACTTTGCTTAAGCGTTGCATCGTAAAAATGTATTGTGCCATGTTTTCAGTCGCTGTTAATGGGGTTGCTCTATGGCCTATTGTAACAGAGCTTTGGCACTGTTTTAAAGCGATAGACCATGTTCAGTGGATTTTGTCATAGTTTCGGAGGGGAGATCTTTGTAAATATTATGATTCTTGGTGATACTATCAAGGATGGCTTCGGACTTCACAGGTGCATTATTTGTATCATTGCCATTTAAAGAGGCTTTTATGCTTGATAGTTTCTCATCGTAAATCTCATGTAAAATAGTTTTTACTAAGGTGTTATCATTTTTCTTTGCCCACCCAGGAAGAATTTTATTTCCTACAGTCAGCGAGCCATTATCAATACGCTCATAAATTTCATTAAGTTGCGCTAATTGAATCAAAGGATGCTTGGATAAAGACTCGTTGATTAATTGTCTGGCGACATCTGGTGATTCTCGAATTGTTTTTGTATTGAGGGACATAATACAGTTTACAGTATTTGTTATCTTACTTTCCTGGAAAAGATTCATGCCAGCCTTCACTTCTTTGGCTAATTCTTTTATAGAAAATCCACTGAAATGGTTGGGTGTCATTATTATTGCAGGACTTAAGCCATTCTGGGTTAATAAGTGATTCAACATTAATGGTACGAAAGTGCGGCCATTCGCATCTTTAAAATAATGTGATTGTAAGCAGCGTCGGTTAAATTTTACTATGGTTTCAATGATTTTTGTTTCATCTCCGGATGCTTTCGCGTCTTTAAGTTCTGTATTAAAAACTTCAATATCTTTCTTAATCCATTCGCGCACCTGATTTTTATTCGCTCCACTCGCGGTTAGCTTGAATATCCCCTGGTTTAAATCATTGTTTTCAAGCATTTTCTGGAATGTTGCTACTGTGATGTGTTCTGTATCTTTAGGTTGAATTCTATTGTCTTTACAATATTCAAGTCCTTTTAAGCGTTGATCATCATTTTGATAAATCATATAAGTGTTCATGCCAACTATACCTTTGCCTTCATAGGTAACATGATTCATCGGGAACCTGTTTTTATTCAGCTGGGTTTGCATAATCACCTGCAAATCTGCAGATAATTCATTTAATCCATCTGGCGATAGTATAGCGCGATCTTGTTCGCCTGGCGCGGTGTTTATTAATAAACCAAATCCCGTTCCAACATCACGATAGCCTTTGGCGGCATCTTTTAAGTGGTCTATGGGGGCGATACAAAGATCGTGAACTGTTTCAATAAAGTCAACGCTAATAGGATCTTTTGAGTGAGCGTTCATATACTTTAGAGCTGTAGACATACCTTTTACATAGCCTGGTTCAGGATTTTCCGCGCTGAGACTCGTGGCCGTCTCAAAAGCTAAAGGACCTTCATTAAGTCTGTGACCATCGATGAACAGTAACCATAGGTCATTGCTCATGAAGTCTTTGTAGGGCTCGATTTTAGTCGTTTTCTTCATCTTACATCACCTCGCTTTGCTCTAAGGATAATTATAGTGCATTTTAGAGAATTACGTTATTTTGGTGTATTTTGCGTTGGTTTGGCGAATAATGTATTGACTTTTGTTCGTAAGTTTTGTATACTCTATAAAGCATTAATCTATAAATCCCTAAAGTGAGTTGTTGCAATGAAGTTTTTTGATAAAGAGGCGAATGTCGCTGATGCCATTAGTGAAGCAAAAGGTCAGTCTTGGCTTTGTTTGAGCCACGCTCATCTTGAAGATAAAGATCTTGACACTATATTAGATAATATTGCTTCATTTTCGCAGCTCACAGAGCTAGATCTCTCGAACAATCTTTTAACCGATGTGGGTGTTGAAAAGGTAAAGACGTATTGTTCATTGCATCCTAATATTCAGACTCTCATATTAAATTCTATACCCATGACAGAGAAAAGTGCAATTGGCTTGCTTGATATAAAAAACATCACAGATCTTCAGTTATGGAAAAATATTCACATTGGAGATCCGTTTGCAAGAGCAGTTTTAAATCAAAATCACTTAGCTAAATTAGATATTCGAGATACTGGAATTAATCGAGATTTAATCGTAGAGGCGGATGCACATGTGAGAGCTTGTGTAAAAGAAAATTCTCCTGGCGAGCCTAACGTTGGTAATGAAGGGAAAGGAAAGTGCAGTATCATGTAATAAACAGGCCTATCTTGTATGCGTAAAGAAAATTTCGTTTCTTCTGTTATCGCAAAACATCGAAAAATCGCTGAAGAAACAGAACAATTAGATGAGTTTTTCAATGAGCGGTTCGAGATTTTTTCGCCAAACGCCGCGAGTTGTATTATTTCAGGAAGCTCCATAGGCTATCCTCATATTGAGTACACTGAACCTAATCTTGATGCAGCAGCAACGCATTTTATTGCCAACACTGACGGTGTGATTTCAGAAATTCGTATGGCTACTACTGATGGTTTGGGAGATTGTCGTACTGATCCTTCTCAAAATGAACCTACCCGATGTGCTGCGGAAGCAGTATCTCGACTTTTTTGTACACAAGTTCCTCCTGTTGTGATGACTCATCCTAATGTCACCGCACTTCGTAATCTAGTGCTTGATGTCTGTTCTAAAACAAATGAATCAGCCAAAGTCCGAAATCAAATAGGAAATACAGCACTTGCTGCCACTATGATGCGTGTATCGAAAGAGGGAGTGGAGTGTTCTTTTGCTAATGTTGGCGATACAATGATTGTCGTACTGGATGGCGCTAGTTTAGCAGTTAAATTTGTTGTGCCTCCTCGAGTGGTGGCACAAGGATTTAATATTTGGGCGCCATTGTCTTTACAGCAGTTCAGACGTGCAGTTGTCAGGGGATTGTCAACAGATAGTGTGCAGTTTAAAGATCCTAACTTGGGCATTCAGCCGGGTGATTTTATTCTTCAAATGACGGATGGCGCTTGGTGTGAATTATTGTCAACTACTGTTTTTGGCTCCTCAGGTAATGAAAAATGGATGGAGTATCAAGTAGACACGAATTTTTTGTACAAAATTATTGTGGACAATATGAAAATCTCTGCTGAAACACAGATACCTAGGCCAATCCAGATTGCAGTAGCCCTGATTCGTTTTACACTGAATCGCACGTTAGAACACAGATTGCAATTTAATTCGCTTTTTTCTAGGATTCAGAATTATCTCGATATTACGGATACGTCATTAACTGTCAAAGATTGGTTGTTAACATTTGATGATGTTCAATTAGTGCAAGAGTTAAAATCTTATTTATTTGATGTAGAACATGATGGTATTAACTTTACAGAAAATTCCGAGGCCTATTTTGTAGCTAACTATCTAAAAGAATATTGCTTTGGTGATTGTACGACAATTTCTGTTACGGAGGTTCCAAGTTGGGATGTTGAGCTGATAAGGGCTCTTGTTGAAAATCCCGAAAATGCCATCAAGCTGTTGCCAAAAATAGCACAGGAATTATCAGGCAGAAACGTCAAATCATTAATTGAGAAGTTAAGAAGTGAACGTTTTATTCCTAAATCTACTGATGGCATAAAACCAAATTTGTTCAATATTATCACTCATGAAGCTTATACTGATTTTGAGCTTGCTAATGCTGAATTCCTTATAGATGCTTATTTGATGGTGCAAAGATACCTCGAAAATTCGAAATTTAGTGAAATTGAAGCGCTCTATAAAACTCTATCGAAATCAATTATTGGCAATTTGCATGCCTCGGTAATAAACTTGATGCAAAAGTATCAATCGTTCACATTTGATAACAGATTTCTTCATTATAACCGCTATCGTGATATTAAAATATTGAGCGCTAGATTGGATGCTCTCTTCAAAGAGAGAAGTTCTCAAGATGATTATTTATTGGTAGCCAAACTTTAGTGACCTCGTTATTAGTTGCTTTTCAATTTCATCAATGAAGATCCTTAACACCTGACTCGCCAATGCTGCGTCTTTTGTGAGGTGATAACGCAGCCATTTTGGTACAGACAGCACCCATTGCCGCAATGGTAATTTTGGGAGAACCCCCTCGAGAAGATGCAGTGTGATGAATATCATGTGTTTAGTGTTGCAGGAGGGACAAACTCGGCGTTTTTTACAGCTATAGTCCACGATAAAATCACCACGGCAGTTTGCGTAATAGGCTCTGGCAAAGCCATGAGCGGGGATGCCGCATTTAAAATAGTCTTTAAATTCCTTCTCCACATAGCCAGGAAGCACCTCATCATGCCTTAAAGAATAATTGCCAGACCACTCTGAAAAGGTGTTTTGTACGACCTGATAGAGGACGGTATCTTGCGGATTACGACGCTTGTAAATGGGTGGGGTAATGCAGTTCAAGAGAGGGGTTCCAGGCAAACAAAAAGGGCGGGTTCTATTCAGGAAGGATGATCCGCGACAAAAACGTCGCCAATACAGGGATAGTACGCAATGGCTTTCGTGGCTTTTTTATGATGCGTGGAGGCCTTGATGGCTGTTAGGCAGATCTAGCAGCGGTGTTAGCGAGTCAGGTGTTAAAGATATTTCTAAGTGAAATAGAAAAACAACTGGACACGAGGCTGCTAACCTATGTATCACAAGCTAAAACTGGTTATGTTTTTCTAGCGATCTCAGGAGAACTCCTACTCAATTTGATAGTCATCAGATGGTGCTCTTGCACACTGCATCTTTGGTTCTTTGACTTCTTCACCTAGGTATGTGAGTATTTTTGTGATACTGATGACATCTCTAATAAAGCCATTAACTTCATCTCTCCTCCGCAACCTTTGCACTTTAATGGATCCATCTCATACACTTTGACTATTATCCTCGCTCAGCTTTTTGACATTGCCTTCCAAGAAGGACAATAAACAGGCGCACCTTGTCTTTTTCAAAGGACAAGAAATATGAATTAGTTATCTTGCATAAAAGACAAGTCTATGCTATAGTATCACCCTTGATAACATACGAGGATATGGAGCCCTGAATGAAAGAATTACTAGTCACCATGCTAAAAGAGTCATTTGAGGCGATTGAACTAGCACGCGAGGGTGTGCCACGAGCAATCCGGCTCCCTCAATCAGAGCAGATGATCAAAGTTGCAGTAGGAATGCGAAGATCAGGTAAAACTTACACACTTTATCAAAGAATAAATCAACTGCTAGACAAAGGAATAAAAAAAGAACAAATTCTTTTTATAGATTTCGAAGATGATCGATTACTCCCCATGACGGCTAAAGAAATGGGCCAATTTCTCGATGAGTTTTATTCAATTTACCCGGAGAATCACGGTGAAAAATGTTACTTATTTCTAGATGAAGTCCAAAATATTGATGGCTGGCACCAAGTTATTCGTCGTTATTTTAAAAGTAAAAAAGTTGAGCTGACGATAACGGGATCATCAGCGAAACTATTAAGTAAAGAAATCAATACTTCTCTGCGAGGACGTTCTTTATCAGTAGAAATATTGCCATATAGTTTTGCTGAGTTTCGTCTTGCACAGAACTTGCCCACCCCCGAGGCCCCGTTTGGCAGACAAGCTTATGATATTGCCAACAAACAGATGATAGATTATTTTACCAAGGGCGGCTTTCCAGCCGTGCAGTCTATGCACGAGCATGAGTGGCGTGAAACATTGCAAGGGTATGTCGAAACAGTCATCCTCAAAGATATCATTGAGCGATACAATGTCTCTAATATTGCACTTCTCAAATATTTAACAAAAACACTACTTATTAACGCAGCCGCGC